>NZ_JBEZVK010000093.1:0-19458 GCF_040636955.1 Streptomyces sp. NPDC032472 | reverse complement strand
GCGTCTCGAATGCGGAGATCGCGGGGGCGGTGGGGGTGTGTGCCGAGAGTGTGCGGCGTTGGCGGCGGGTGTGGGAGCAAGGCGGTGCTTCGGCCCTGCGGCGACGGGCAGCCACCGGCCGCCCACCCAAGCTGGACGACGCCCGGGTCGAGATGGTCCGGGCCGCGTTGGAGCAAGGAGCCCAAGCCCATGGTTTCGAGGCCGACCTGTGGACCCTGGAACGAGTCGGCGCCGTCGTTGAGCGGGTGACGGGAGTGGTGCTGTCGAGGGGCGTCGGTGTGGCGGCTGCTGACCGGCCGGCTCGGATGGAGCCTGCAACGGCCCGAGCGGCGGGCAGTCGAGAGGGACGAGTCGGAGATCGCCCGCTGGATCGCGCACGAGTGGCCGCGCATCAAAAAGGGGCCGTGAACGTGTCTCATTTGGAGTGCTGGGTAGTCTGCACCGTGTGGTGATGGTCGAGCGCATGGTGCCGGACGAACTGTGGGACCTGTTTCAGCGAGTGGTCCCACCTGCTCCATCACGGCCGCAGGGTGGCGGCCGGCGCCGGTACGGGGATCGTGAGGTGCTGGCCGCGATCATCTTCGTTGCCACGACGGGTTGCACCTGGCGGCAGTTGCCGCCGGTCTTCGGCCCGTCGGGGCCAACCGCGCACCGCCGCTTCACCGAGTGGACCGACGCCCGGGTCTGGGCGAAGCTGCACCGCGTCATCCTCGACGAGCTGGGCTCGCGCGGAGAGCTGGACTGGTCGCGTTGCGCGATCGACTCGGTGAACATGCGGGCCCTGAAAGGGGGGACCTGACAGGTCCGAATCCTGTAGACCGGGGCAAGAAAGGCTCGAAGATCCACTTGATCACCGAGCGGACCGGTTTACCCCTCTCGATCGGGATCTCCGGCGCGAACCTGCACGACAGCCAGGCACTCGAGCCGCTCGTGCGCGGCATCCCGCCGATCCGCTCACGCCGCGGCCAGCGCAGACGACGGCCCGCCAAGCTGCACGCAGACAAAGGCTACGACTACGATCACCTGCGCCGATGGCTGCGCAAGCGAGGTATCCGCCACCGCATCGCCCGCAAGGGCATCGAGTCTTCCACCCGGCTGGGCCGGCATCGCTGGACGATCGAGCGCACGATGTCCTGGCTGGGCGGCTGCCGCCGTTTGCACCGCCGCTACGAACGCAAGGCCGAACACTTCCTGGCCTTCACCGCCATCGCCTGCAGCCTCATCTGCTACCGCCGACTCGCCAAATGAGACGACATCTTAGCCCAGGATGACGCCTTGGTTGACGTCGAATCCCTGGAGCTGGGCAGCTTCTGTGGAGTCGTGGCCGTATTTGATCGGCGCCTGCAGCACGTACTTGGTGCCCCCGGTGGATGACCCGTCCGGGTTCATCTCCTGGGGCGGTGGCGGGAACAGGATGTGGTTGGCGATCCACTTCCCCGGCTCAAGGGTCTCGTAGGAGAACGGGCCCACGACGTCACCGGAGTGGTCGAAGGTGAGGGTCATCGACTGGAACCACGTCTCGACGAGCCCGGTAGGCGTGAGGTGGAGGAGGCTGGGCGGGGAGGAATCGACGTCCGGTAGCCGCAGGGTCACTTTCCCAAACAGCGGATGTACCGCGTCCATCGCGAAGTCGAGGGTCCGCAGGCGAACGAAGTCAGCGCCACCGACTTCGACCCTCACAACCCGCGAACCGATGAAGTTCAGTGTCGGCAGCGGCGGTGGGAGATTTACGACCAGTGTTGCCCCGAAGCCGATGCAACTGAGGGTGAACTTCTGGCCGATCGTCGGCAGCACCGGGGGGGCCTGGCCAGATGGCTTCGCGGCAGCGGCTGCACGGGTGGCTGCTGCGCCCGTCGCGAGCAGCCCCATACCGGCAGCCGCCACAGCGTGGCTGAGCAGACGACGGCGGCTGAGGGAGGATGTCATGCCGACGATCATCAACCTCACCACCTCCCGCTGAGCCGGTTCCGGCCGCGATGTCCCTCCCACGAGTGACGCAATGCAGCTGATCGTCCACCGGCCCGTGCGACTACACAAGGTCATGACCATGCTGGCCGTACATGGGGAATTCCTGTTGGCCGCTGTCACTGCTTCACCTGGATGGCCCGGCGTGCTGAATTCCGTCCTCGCCCGGCCTCCGCAATCCCCCGCCAAGTCGCCCTGTGCCAGTCCTGCCACTCCGGCCGGCCCAGCCGGGGGCGGGCGGACCTTGGACCCGCGGACCGCGCGTGGCGAGTGGTGGAGCACTACGCCACAACCCTGCTCGCCGCGTACGAAGAACGCCGCTGGCTCCCGCACCGGGGCGAGCTGGAGTTCGCCGCCGACCTCGCACGAATGCCCTGGACCGAGGAGTCGGTACGAGCCGCCGTGCGCGACGCGGAACCTGGGCACCGGCCCCGCCCCGCTACTCCCCCGGCGCCTTCGGCCGCGCGCCGGGCCCGTCTCGCCGCCGAGCCGGCCGAGCCGACCGCCGAGGGCCCGGACCGCCACCAGACAACCGCGGCACAGCCCATCCGAGTCCAGCACCTGAACGCGCAGACACCGCCGGCACTCACCGGAGACGCTACGGTTGCCGCTCCAGGCCACACAGGGCGCACAGCGCAGTCCTTCCCCGTAGACGGGGATCGCCCACACAAGGCAGGACTCGCACTGGCGGATCTTCCTCACCATTGGTGCCTGCTTCAGTTCGGGGGCCGCAAACGGCGCGGCCCGTCCCGGCGCACGGTCGGCCGCACCGGCCCCCCGTCGCTCTCGCCCACTGCCCGTGCCTGGGGAATCTCCGTGCTGCCAGGTGCGGCGAGCGGCTCAGCCTCGAGGAGATCGGAGACCGTGCAGCCGAGCGCGGCACAGATCATGTCCAAGTCATCCAGGCGAACCGTCACCGGCTGGCCTCCCCACAAGGCGGCCACCTTGCTCAGCGAGGGGCTGAATCCCACCTGCTTGAACGCCGCGAGCAGATCGGTAGGCCGCCAGATGTCCTGTTTCGCGGCCGCCCAGCGCAGATTCCACTTCACCGAAGATTCCCCTTGTCCCAGATCAGACGTTGACTCGCCCGCTGCGCGGCCTCGCGGCACGCGACCTCCGGATCGGCCTGCGCACTCGCGAGATACCGGACCGTGGTCGTGGCCCAGCCGTGTCCCAGCAGTCGCTGCACTTCCCACAACGTCATCCCGCGCTCGTAGTTGTGCGTCGCGCAGGCGTGACGCAGCAGGTGCGGGAAAATTTCCTTAACCGGGCCCGGCAGGTACCGCCGTGAGGCCGCCTTCAGCGCCCGCCGGAACGTGGCCGGTACGACTGCCGGCGCCACCGGCATGTTCAGCTCGGCGACCGCGCGGGGCAGCCGCTCAGACGGAAACAGCGGGGCCAGCGGATGTTCCGGGTCGTCCTGGAACAGTCCACGTACCTCTTCCAGGTACCACCACAGCAGGGCCCGCCCCTCTTCGAAGAGGAACGCCTCCCGCTGCCGCGGGCCCGAGCCACGCGCACCTTTGCCCTGGACCAGGAAGCGGCCCCACTGCCCGGCCTCCCAATGCACATCGGCAATCGCCACAGCACACAGCTCGGCCGCCCGGACCCCCGACAGGTAGGCGATCTTCCCCATCACGTAGTCCCGGCAAGCCACCGCCTCCTTGCGCGCAGACGGCAGGGCGTCACGCCAGGCGGCGAAGAACTCCTTCATCGCCCGCTGCGACGGCGGGATCCTCAGCCCGAAGTCACCACGATGGCGGGGACGGTTGAAGGGGTCGACCGGCGACTCGACCGCCGCCCCGAACCGCCTGGCGATCTCGCCGGCGTAGCGCTGCTCCAGGAACGCGAAGTACCCGTCGATCTTGTTGATCTTGGCCCGCACGGTGGAGCGCGCTCTCTTGCCTGCACCGGCGAAATACTGATCCAAGTGCTTCGGCACAAGCCTCCACGGAACGACGTCGTAGAACTCGCACAACTCGATCACTGGCTTGATCAACTGATCGATGGTCTGTGGCGTCAGACCAGCGGCATCGCGGGCCCACTGGTACTCCGCAAGCGTGTCGAAGAAGTAGTCCCTCTCCTCCACGGGCCCGGTAAAGGCCGACCGTTGCCGCTGCAGCGTGAACACGTCCGCCAGACCGCGATCTGGCCCGGCGCCCAGCGAGTCGAGCCCAGCCGGTCCCGCGGGAACCAGTGCCAGACGACGAGTTCGTGAATCGTCCACGGACACGCAGATTACGAGGGTCACTCCTGAAATCTGCGCGTGACCGCAGGAATCTCACACCCATGAGCTACAGCCCAAACATAGGTGTCTGACCTGCGGGCCTGCGCAGAGTCACCCCAGGGAGGGCTCGCCGGAACCCGTCCGTACTCCAGATACGAAGTAGGCCGGCCACCGGGCGGCCAGGGCCGGGGCGCCGCGGGCGCGGGCGGCGGCCCGGCGCTGCAACGCGGCGAACGACAGCCGGCCCGTTTCGGCGTCCCACACGACCAGCTCGCCGTCGAGGACCAGGCCGTGGGGCAGGTGCTCCTCGGCGGCCGCTACCAGGTCCGGCCACCGGTCCTGCACCAGCGACCCGCGCCGGGTCTGCACCACCACGGCGCCGCCCGGACCGGCCGCGGTGAAGACGAGCACCCGGTGCCCGTCCAGCTTCTGCTCGTACGCCACCCCCGCCCGCACCGCGGCCGGGCCCGGCACGGTTTCCGCGGCCTGCGCCAGCATCGGCTCAACCGGCGGTCGCAGCACCATCTCGGGGGCCTCCTCTCGCCCCTCTTCCAGGGTCGGCTAGGCCAGCCTGAGGCGGCCCGGCAGAACAGCCGTCGGATCACCCATCCGAGGGGCGCAGCGGGGCCGTCAGGAGCGGTCTGGGGCCCGGCTGCGGCACCGTGTCGGGATGCGCCGCTGGTCCCTGCCTCTGCTCCTCGCCGCGCTGCTCGCGGCCTCCGGATGCGTCTTTGTCCATCCCGCCCCTACCCGGCCCGCCGATGCCTCCCCGGCCGCGGCGCCGGCGGACGACAAGCACCCAGCGCCCCGGCCCGCACGGCCGGCTCTGCCCCCTCTCTCGCCTGCCCGAGAATGCCTCCGTCCCAGAGACCGAACGTCCTCCCGCCCCCGGGCACCCCGAGGCGGGCGCCCGCGAGGCATCCTGCGGGAGCCAGCACGCCCGGCCGGTCCCCCAGCGCAGGGCCGAGGGCCAGGCCCGGCCGCGCAGGCCGCCCCGCTGGCGCCCGCCGCACGCCCCGCCGCGAAGCCCAAGGCCAAGCCCAGGAAGGTGAAGACGCGTCCGCACCGTACGCCCGCACCGCACCGCCCGGTACAGCCTGCACCCGGGCCGGGCGCGGGAGCCGCGGACATGGCCGCGCTGTGCCGCGCCGCGCACGGCATTACCAGCCCCGCCGTCACCGCGCTGTGTCCCCAGACGTACGTGTGACTGAGCACGGTAGGTGTCACCGCTGCCACGGCGTGACCTGGCGTTCTTCGCGACCGTGAGCACCGTTGTTGTCACCGGATGAGCAAGCTACTTGTCACCGACCACCTCCCGGACACCACCGGCGGGTCTGAAACCGTTTGAAGGACGGGTACGGAAGCACAGGCCCGTGGGGGTGGGGCGGATCCGTGCTCCGATGATGCCGCTGCGAGCCGTTCCGGCTCAGGCCATAGGCCTGTTGGTGTTAGCCCAGCATGCGGAAACGTTCACGCAGACGACCGGCAAGGGGGCCCGCACGTGATCGAACTGCCAAGCCAGCGCGCTGTACCGATACCCGCGCAGTCCGGAGTGCACGGGGCCCCAGGGAACCCCATCGAGATCCTCGATGGGCTGGAAGCCGAGTTCGCTCGCCGATGGCCCGACGGTGTGACGGGGTTGGACGCGGTGCACCAGTACGCGATGATCCCACCGGGCAAGCTCTTACGGCCGTTGCTGGTGGTGCATGCGGCACTGACGGTGGGCGGGGAACTGAGCTCCGTGCTGCCTGCTGCCGCCGGGATCGAGGGTGTACACGTCGGAAGCCTGATGCACGACGACATCATCGACCGCGACACCCAGCGGCGCGGCCGAGCAGCCGTCCATGCTGCTTTCGGACCCGCGCAGGCCATCGTCGCCGGCAACGCCCTGTACTTCTCGTGGTTCGCGGCGCTCGCCGAATGCGCCGAACGCGGAGTGCCCACCGACCGCATCGCGCACGCCCTGGAGGTGCAGGCGGGCGCCGGGGTAACGATCTGCCGGGGCGCGTTCGACGAGCTGGCGATGAGAGGCGGCCTGGACCTCTCCGTCGACGACTATCTGGCGATGGCCCGGGGCAAGACCGCCGCACTTTTGCAGGCGGCCTGCCGCATCGGCTCCATCCTCGGCGGAGGCGACATCCCCACCACGGACCTGCTCGGCGCCTTCGGAGACCACCTCGGCATCGCCTTCCAGATCCGCGACGACCTCCTGCCCTATGACCCAGCCACCGCCGGCCTGGCGGGCAAACCCGCCGACAGCGACCTGCGCAACCACTGCCCCACCCTGCCCGTCCTACTCGCCCACCAGCGAGCCGACCCCGCCGGCCGCGCCGCCCTGCGTCACACCCTGCTCAACGAAGCCGACCCGCGGACCGCACTGCGCCGGATGCGAGCCCTTCTGGACGAGACAGGCGCCCTCGAAGCCACACACGCGATGGCCGACCACCACGCTCAACTTGCGCGCGATGCCATCTCCCAACTCCCCGCAACCGCCCACACCCACGCCCTCGCGCTCCTGACCCTGCCCCCGAGCGAGACGACCCGGCCGGCGCCGGCATGAACGCGGGCACGCTGCCCGCCACCGCCCTGAACAACTCGCCCGCGCGTGCACCGGCTGCTGCCGCTGTGCCTCCCAGCCCGACCAATCTCGACGGCACCTCGCCGACAACTCCCAGAAGTCTCACCTGGAAACCGCGCAACCCCAGAGACACACGTGAGGAGAGCACCATGACCAACCCCGACGCGCCGGACAGCGCATTCGCCAAGCTCCTGGCCTTCTACAGCCCACTCATTGCAGAGATCCACCCCGACGCGGAGCGCCTGCGAGCACGCACGCACGCATGGGCACAGCAGTTCGATCTCGGCGCCGGAAACACCCGGCTAACCACGATGCTCGCCCAGACCGGAGCTGACTTCACCGCGCACGCGCTCCCGCATGCGCCCGGAGAGATCGCCCAGGCATTCTCTGACTACAACGCGTGGGCCTGGTTCCCCAGCGAGTTCGCTAGCTCGGGTCGACCAACCTCTGACGTCGTAGCCACGCTGGCCCGCTGGGAGCGCACCTTCCGTTCGCCGAACTCTTGGCCGGATGCCACCGCCCCCGCCGACATCGCCATCCGTGACGTGTGCCTGCGTCTGCGGAGTCTGCTGACCCCAGTGCAATGGGAGCGCTTCGCTGCGGGCCAGTGCCAGTGGCTCTACCACATGGCATGGGAAGCCAGCCTCTTGGAACAGGGTGCCACTCTCTCGGTCAACGACTTTCTGGCCATGCGGATCGGGTCCGGTGGGGCGAATGCTGCCGCCGCCTTAATGGACGCGGCAGAGGGCATTGAACTCAGCGAGCAGCAACGGCTCCGTCCTGCCGTCCGCGCGGCTGCCGAGGCCAGCATGCTCACCAGCGTCCTGGACAACGATCGCTACTCCTATCTCCGGGAGCGTGATCTCCCGGTCAAGAAGCTCAGCCTGTTCGACGCGATCCGCCACGACCATCCCGACTACACCTTCGAGCAAGCCGTCATCAAGGCCGTCGCCATCCGCGACCGCATGATGGCCCTGTACCTCCAGCTACGCGAGGAGCTCCTAGCGGACGGCGACGACGACCTCGGCCGCTACCTGACCGGGCTCGACCGCATGGCCAGCGGAAACATCAACTTCGCCATGACAACCGGCCGCTATCTGCTCCCCGACTCTCCTCACACGGTCACGCGGGTGGACAAGCCCAGCGACCCCAGCACCGCACCACTCCCTTACCCGACCATCGCCTGGTGGTGGGGGACCTTCTCCCGTGGTGACAGTTAGCGCGCTCAGGTGAAAACTATCGCGCTCCGATGTCCCGTGACACCGAACTTCGAGCGCGTGCCAACAAGTTTTGATCAACGCGGAGTGTCGGCGGCCAGGATGGGGCTGGGCCGATCACGCGAAAGCCCTCTCCATCCCCTGGGCAGGGGTGGAGAGGGCATACGTCGAACGTTGACAGTCGGCCCGATTGCAGGTGGTGCCCTTCGTCGCCCGCTGCAATCCGGGCCGATCAGCCTTACGAGTCGCCGGTGCCGGATGTGACCGGGGTCCCATCCAGGATGTGCGACAGGGGTTCATCGCCGGCGTTGACGGCGCTGTTGTCAGGGCACTGCTGTTCTTGCTGCGAGGTGATGATGGGGAGGTCCTGCAAGCCAATGTTGAGCAAGCTGAGGACTGACTGGGTGCCGAGCTTGCCAATCCCCACACACGGCGCGGCAGTGGGCGCCGCCGAGGCCGGCGCCTCCGCCGCGTGCACGGTGGTGGCGGCCGGTGCGGCGAGCAGCAGCACAGCCGCGGTGAGGGATGCCCCCCGGGCCAGCGAACGTAACGTCATGACAACTCCAGACACGGCCGGAGCCGCACAACAACCCCCGGCACATCGGAGCGCCCTGGGGCAACGACCAGTACGACCTGACAACTGGACACCACGCTCGCAGTTACGACCACGGTTGACCCGGTAATCGATCAAGGACCAGTGGCACGTGCTCAAGGATCGCTGTCACCGGACATGTCCTGTGACAGCGAACCTTGAGCACGTGACAACGAAGGTTGAGCGGCCGCTGCTGGGCTGACGAACGCGGCAGGCAGGGGTGGGGCCGAGCCCGGACCCACCCCAACAAGGTGCGGACCTTACTCGAGTCGGACCTGCGCGGCCTGCATCCCCTTCGGGCCCTGTTCAGCGACGAAGGAGACGGTCTGCCCTTCCTTGAGGGAAGCGAATCCGGCCACCTCGATCGCCTTGAAGTGAACGAAGAGGTCGTCGCCCCCCACCCGCCGGAGTGATGAACCCGTACCCCTTCTCGTCGTTGAACCACTTCACCGTGCCCTGCTGGCGGTCACTCATACTGCGTCCGATCATCCGGGATGTTGATCAATCAATGGAGATCACTACCCGCGACCAGGCGCAAGCATACGCATCCCACCGCATCTGGTGACACTCGGAAGAAAGCGCACCTGACCTGCGCAATCAACCTTCGATGGCACAAACTCACGTCAATCAAAGTCCAATGGCACACGATCAAGATTCGCTGGCACAGGACAGGACACCAGACGTACGGACACTGACCTCCAACGTGCCGCTCGCGCAAGAATCGAACACGTGTTTTAGTGGAGTGGTGAGACCACCGTTCCGCTTCCCCGAGGACCTGATCACCCTCCAAAGGGCGTGGCAGCAGACCTACACCGAGCTTGCGCATGCCCCCGCCGGCGCCGGTACAACCGTGCTGCGGCGCCGGCTGATCATCCTCTCCGGAAACCTCTGCTCCCACCCCTACAGGGCGGCCTCCGCCGACTGGCGGGCCGGCGGCATCGAGCTGCGCCGCGCCGCCCGCACCCACACGCCGGACCCGACGGAACGGGAGGCAGCAGCATGAACGAGCAGACCACCACCAAGCCGCCGGGCTGACCAAGCTGCTGGACGTGCTGGACTTCCGCTCCTCCAACGACAAGCACAAGCCCGTCATCGAGGCACTCAAGCTCATCGAAGTGCTCGACCACCGCGTCCAGCCCCAGATCCCGACTCACCCGGGGCCGCCCCTTCCTCGACGCCCCGGTCCGGGCGACGAGCTGCCGCCGGTGGTGCCGCGTGCGGCGTTCACTCGTTCAGTCAACGACGTGGTCCACTTGCGGCAACGGCCGTGTGGGCACCTGCCGGCCTCCACGGGCTCAGGTGAGCTGGTCCCACCACCAAGCGACCGTCGGATAGGGCAGGGGGGCCGTGCCTAGGACGCTGGGCACGGTCGTCCGGGAAATCGCGGAGGCTTGGTCGGGTCGTAGATAGCGTGTCGCACTGACACAGAAGCTGAAATTCCCGCTGAAGATTCGCTCGACTGCTGTCAGATACCGTTTCAGGTCTGCGCTGGCATCCGGCAGGATCTGATCCCGCAGTGCCAGGTACAGGTTGACGAAGCGGTCGATGACAGCGATCCCCTCGTGGATCGCTTGTGTGCGGGAGTAGTCAGGATGCTCGCGGCGCAGGACGTCGAACAGGTTGTGCTTCCTGGACTCCATCTTCCGCTCTTTCAGGTGGGAATAACGGTCGTTGTCCAGTGCCGCGGCGGTCATTAGTGCTTCGGTGGCGGCTCGGACATCGTGGCGGGCCCATTGACGCTCGTCCAGTTCGATGCCTTCCACGGCGTCGAGGTAGCCCGGGCTCGCGAGGGCTCCTCCGGAGGTGATGCGCGTGGCCAGATAGTCGTTCACCTGCGACTCGCCGCCCTTTTCATGCAGGGCCGACTCCCACGCCATGCCGTACAGCCAATGGGCCTGCGGGACGACGAAACGCTGCCACTGCACGGGGGTCATACACTCCCGCAGACGCAGGAACGAATCCCGCAACGCCGCATCACCCGGACGCTGCGACGACGGCCAGGAATCGGGGGAACACATGATGCGCCCCCAACGGCCGAACTCGGCCAGGTCCTCACTGCTCGGTCGCGCCCGTCCGACGTGATCGTTGGCGAGCCAGGCCCACGCGGAATAGTCGGATAGCGCCTGCGCCAGCTCACCTCGTGCGTGCGGATAGCAATGCGCTATGAGCGCGGAGCCCGTCAGCGCGAACTGAACGGTGCGTGCCTTATTGCCTTCACCGAGGTCGTACCGCTCCGCCCAGGCCAGCGTGCGTTCCCGCAGGGTCTCTGCTTGCGGGTTGACCTCTTCATCAAACGGGCAGTAGAACGCGAGCATCTCGGCGGGAATGGCGTTCGGCGTTCCTTCGCCGAGGGAAGCTGTCATCCTCCTATGCCTTCCTGTAGAGGCCGGTTCGGCCGGACGGATGCGTGAGGTCAGCGGTCGGGGTCGACGATCATGTTGGCGAGGGCGCCGAGCTCGGCGGCGAGAACGGGGTCCGGCTCGGCGAGGGCCAGGTGTTCGAGGGCCTCGGTGCTGCAGCGGCGGGCCCGGCGCAGGGTGGTTTCCCGTGCTCCGGTTTCCTCGATGAGCTGGGCGGCTTGGCGGCAGTCCTCCTCGCTCATGGGTGCGTCTTGCTGGTAGAGAGCGTGCAGGGCGGCTGCCTGCGGGGTGCGGGCGGCCAGCGCGGCGGCGACGGGCACGGTGATGGTTCGGGCCCGCAGATCGGAGCGGGCGGGCTTGCCGGTGAGCTGTTCTTCGCCCCAGATGCCGAGGATGTCGTCCAGGCACTGAAAGGCGATGCCCAGGTGCTGCCCGAAGGCGCGCAGGTGCCGGGCCCGGGCGGGGTCCGCGCCACCGGCCAGGGCACCGAGTTCACAGGCACAGGCGAACAACTCGCCGGTCTTGGCCGCGGCCACCGCCACCGCGCGCTCCTCACTGACCTCGGCTTCCGCCTCCAGGAGCGTGTCGAGGTACTCGCCCTCGATCAGCGCCTGGACGCTGCCCAGCAGAACCGGGATGGTCGATGCACTGCGGTCGGTATCGGTCAGAGCGTGCACGGCGGCGAAGAAAAGCGCATCGCCTGCCAGGAGAGCGGCGGGCAGGCCCTTGACGGCCCACAGGGCCGGGCGGCCGCGACGCAGCGTGTCCTGGTCGATGATGTCGTCGTGCAACAGGCTGGCGTTGTGCACGAGCTCCACGGCCACCGCCGCCGGATGGGCCTCTTCGGCCGCGCCGCCCACGGCCCGGCAGGCCAGCAGGCACAGCGCCGGACGCAGGGCCTTACCGTCGACGCCGGCACGTACAGCGGCATGGTCCTCGGTCTGCCAGCCGAAATGCACACCGGCCACACGCCGGATCTCAGGGGGAAGGCCGTTAACCCGAGAGCGGATCAACGGCCCCACTATTCTCGCCGTCTGCGCCAGAATCGTCGCGCCGTCGCACGGGGTCTCGGACACGTCAGCCTCCGCTGCCAGAGTCGGCCAAGAACTACGCCATCAGTGTCCGGGGGCGCACAACCGCCGCGCAGGGGCTCACAACCCCGCGCGGGGCAGCACTCCCCCCGCGCAGTCAGAAAGTGTGGCGCTGGCCGGGCACGAAAGCGTCAGCAGCCCGAGGGGCGGTGGGCTCACCGCAGGTCAGTTCCGAGTTGGGCGGGGATGCGGCCGGCCCGCAGTTCCCGCAGGTCTGGGATGTGGTTGTAGAGGGTGCCCGGGGAGACGCCGAGCATCTTGGCGATCGCGGTGATGGAGTGCTCGGGGTTGGGCAGCAGGTCCCGGGCCATGTTCAGGATCTTCTCGTCGACCACGGTGGGCCGGCCGCCGACCTTGCCGCGGGCGCGGGCGGCGGCCAGGCCCTCGCGGGTGCCGGAGACGATGCCACAGGCCATCCGTCTGCGGACCGGTTTATCCGCCGAGTGTCTCTGCCATCCGGTCCAGGTCGGCGAGAAGAGCAGTGAGGCGTTTCGGCGGGACGGCGTCGGTCATCTTCTGGTCGATGGCGTAGACGGCGGTGCGTGCCGCGGCGAGGCGGCGGTGGCCGTTTTCGGTGAGGTGGGCGGGCAGGGCGCGGCCGTGGTCGGCGGTGCGCGCGCGGGTGATGAGGCCGGCGTCCTGCAGTCCGCGCAGGACGACGTTCATGGACTGCCGGGTGACGAAGGTGGCGCGGGCCTGTTCGGCGTTGGACAGCCCGTGGCGCTGGTCGAGCAGTTCGAGACAGGCGTACTGCGGCACGGTCAGGTCCTACTCACGCAGGGCCCCGTCCATCGCGCCGCGCAGGGCGGCCGCGGCTCGCTTGAGGCGGTAGCCCAGTCGCTCGGTCACGTTGGCGGTTCGGTCGTCGGGCGCCGACCCGGCCGCCGTCGGCATCGACGGGTTCCGCCCCCAGAGCGGGTAGCTCCCTGCTGGGGGTGCCCGCGGAGCATCGGCTTCGCGACCGCTGGGCCCGTTCGTGCTTGGGGAACTGCGGACGCCCCGGCCGAGGCCGGGGCGTGCGGGGTGGGGGCCGGTCAGTCCCAGGTGGAGTCTTGGAGGTTGAACTTGCCGGGGGTGGCGCCTTGGACGAAGCGCAGGTATTTGTTCTGGACGGTCATGGGGCTGCCGGTTTCGCGGTCCTTCTGCCAGATTTCGTAGTAGTTACCCATGTCGTAGAAGGTGACTGGCTCCTCCTTGGAGGCGACGGGCGGCGTCGCTGAGGTACTGGAACATGACCCCTGACAGTGAGGATGCTGGAGGCATCGTTCGGGGGTCTGCCTCCTCCCTTGACAGTGACGTCCGGCGCGGAGGGCGCCCTTGGGGGCACTGGTGCCACCAGGGCAACTCTGACACCATCTCAGCCGAGATGATCAACAGGGGTTTGATCCGTCTCACCTGCATCGACGTAGTCATGCAGTCGTAGAGCACTGAGAAGATCTGAGGACGACCTTGAAGACCTTACGGACCCGCATACCGCACCTGGTGACGGCCGTGTTGCTGCTGCTGGGTGCGATGACCGCCGCGACCGCGCAGGCGCAGGCCGCCCCTCAGCGGGTTGCGGGCAGCGCGAACGTCTGCTCCGACGCAGCCATTCCGGCCGGCTGGGTCATCACCAGCTCGTACCGGGGCAGCGGCTGCACCACCGGTGTCTGGTACACCATCGCCGATACGAGCGGGTTCAACTCCGCCTCCGTGTGCTCCCAGTCCCCCATCCCCACCGGGTGGGTCATCACGAGCTCGTACAGCACGAGCAACTGCGCCGGCACCGGGGTCGGCTATTACATCGGCAACACCGCGGGCCAGAACTCCGCCGTCGTGTGCTCCCACTCCCCCATCCCGGCAGGATGGGTCATCACCAGCTCGTACAGCACCAGCAGCTGCATCGGCACCGGGGTCGCCTACAACATCGGCAACACCGCCGGCCAGAACTTCGCCACCGTGTGCTCCCACTCCCCCATCCCCACCGGGTGGGTCATCACGAGCTCGTACAGCACGAGCAACTGCATCGGCACCGGGGTCGCCTACAACATCGGCAACACCGCCGGCCAGAACTACGCGGTCGTGTGCTCCCAGTCCCCCATCCCGGCAGGGTGGGTCGTCACCGGCGCGTACAGCACGAGCACCTGCACCGGAACCGGCGTCGCCTACAACATCGGCAACACCGCCGGCCAGAGCTACGCCACCGTGTGCTCCTACTCCCCCGTCCCCACCGGATGGGTCGTCAGCGGCTCGTTCCGGAGCACCAGCTGCGTCGGCACGACCCTCGGCTACAACATCCGGAAGGCCTGACCGGCCGCCCTCGGCCCGGCCCAGCTCGACACGGCTCGGATCTGCCCGGCCCAGCCCGGTCGCAGCAGAAAGCCCCGCACCGCCAGGTGCGGGGCTTTCCCATGCAAAAGTGGCTTCCCCCTGCTACTGCGGCCGCACCTCTGCACCAGCGCTGCCGCCAGTGTCCTGAGGACCGGCCGGGAAGTGCTGGTCGAGGATCTTGGCCCATCGGTCGAGGGTCACAAAGCCGGTGGTGTCCGCCTGGGCCTGCACGAGCTCAGCGAGGGCGGCGACAAACGGGGCCACCGCAGTGGCATCCGCGAGGTCGAGTGAGGCAGCAGCGTCACGGAAACGCGCGGCCGCGGCAGGGAAGGCGACTTGGGCCCACGCGTCCAGGTTCCTTCAGGCGCTGGACGCTGCTTTCGTGCAGGATCCGGTCGATGGCGTGCTGGGGGCAGTCAGGCGTGTGCCATATCTCAGTGATCTCCCGTCCGTAGGTCCGGATGTACGTGTTGTCATCGGCGGGCATTGCGTGGCAGTCCGAGCATTCCAGTCGGCGGAACGTAGGTCGCTCAAAGGCGGGGCCGTCGGTCACGTGCGATTCCTTCCAAGGCCGGACCGCCCATCAAATGCCGCCTCACCTGCGCAGTCAATGGCTGCGAGGCCGGCGGCCGGATCGGGTGGCACCACGCAGCCTCTGCCCTGGGGAGGTCAGCCGGTCAGGCGAACCAGCAGCCGGGGCCGCCCGCTCGCCCCGCACGGTCGTCAGCGAGAGCACCGCGCAGCCGGGCGGTACCGCGTGCGCGAGGTCCGAGGCGGACCACCGCTCGCGCTCCACCCGCGCCCGCACCGCACCGCCCGGCGCGGCCTGCACCCGGCCCCGGCCCCGACGCGGGGAACGTGCACATGCCCGGGCTGCGCCGCGCCGCGCACCGCGTGACCTGCCCCGCCCTCACCGCGCTGTGCCACCAGACCTACGGCCGATGACTCGGCGGGCCGCTTCGCCCAGAAAATCGAACACGTGCTCAAATAGAGGTGAGCGCCGTACCGAGGAGCAGCACGTCATGACTTCCCCCACCCCTGGGCCTGCCGCCAGACCGCAGCCCGTCACCTGGGCGCCGAGCCAGACCGGGCCGTGCGCGAAGTGCCACCTTCTCTGCACCAACTCGCGTACCGGGAACGCCCGATCGGTGTGCTGTGGCATTCGCTTTCCATTTCGGTGGCGACGATGGCCGCTCACCGATCGTCGGTCCTCAGAACAGCCGGTGGCCCTGGACCAGGGCGGTCCTGGTGCCGTCGTTCCGGACGAGCCGGAGCTTTTTGACGCCGTTGTGGTTCGCGGCGACGAGGAACGATGGGCCGGCGATCACGGCCAGGGCGACCAGCCCGAAGAGGATGCCCACGAGGTCGGACGATTGCGTGTCGCCCTCCTCGACGGTCTGGCCGCCGAGGTGGAAGAGCATGGGGACGGTGACGAGGAGCGAGAGGAGCAGCAGCCAGCCCACTGCCCGATTGATCAGCTGTTTGCGCCGCGCCTTGGCCGCGCTCTCCACCTGGACAGAGAACTTCCGCGAGCAGCGGGGGCAGGTTATCCCCACGCTCTGTTCACGGCTGGTCGGCCGGTCCGCGCCGCCGGTCGGCAGGTGCGAGATGCTCCACTTGACGGTCGTAACAGCCACCCCCTTGATGCTCACCCTGCAGCCGAGGCCCACGACGTACCGTTCACCGATCAAGGATTGCGCCATCCCTGTCACCCCCAGGTGCCGACCCCGCGCGCATCGCGGGGCGGGCAGATCTTAGCCGGACTGCCGCGGCGCGAACACCGGCTCGCGGTCCGCAGGGTCCGCGAGCGGGGAGGCCGGAAGCAGCCCATGTCGGCCAGCACGGCCCATGCCTGGGTGGTCGCGAAGCATCCGTCTCCGTGGCCGCGCCTCGGGTGACGCCGTAATTCGGGGCTCCACTGCGTAGTGCAGCAGCGCACCACGACCCACGGCAACGACGGCGACGTACGGCCACCACACCCCAGCCGGGGACAGCTGGGCACGACCATCGATCAGATCGCGATGAACACCGGAGACATCATGCAACAACGGCATGCCGAATGCTCTTGATCAACCCCCGACGAGTCGAACCGGCCAACGAGTTAGTGCAGTCAATTGACCAGCCGTGCGCAAGGTACGGTGCTCCGGCGAATCCGCTGTGCGAGTCGTGCCGCCGGGCCCGGCAGGAGCAGTTCGCGGCCCGCCCCTGACCGTGACCGATCCCGCACCACCGCCCGTACCGATCACGCTCCTCCTGCCCGACGGACAGGAGTTCTCTGGGGCTGAAGACGTAGCGCGAGGCGGGCTTTGAGGACTTAATGCAGCTCAGCGCCGGTGCGGTTAACCGTATCCGGTGCAACAGCTGTGGCGCCATCGCTGAATCGGGCGATGGCGCCATCCCAACGGATGGACTTTGAGTGAGGACTCTGATGCCACCAACGGCCTCACCCGCTGTCAGGTACAGCCTTGTCAGAAACCGAAGGAGTTGTGCGGTTCGGGGTCGGCCCAGAACATCCGGGCAAGCTGTCCGATCGCGCCGTCGGTGTGCTGAGTGATGTGGCCCGCATACGCGAGGTGGAGCGCCGACATGCCACCGAAGTAAAGCGAGCTGAGCGCTGAGAGCGTGATGGTCAGGTCTGCCGTCTCGTCGGTCGGAACGCACGTCACCACAGCATCGTCTGCTCGAAGATGCCATGTCCTGTTGTTCCCCGGACACATCTGGTCGTCGTCGATGGTGAATTTCAGCTGGCCGGGCGTGAGGTACGAGCGTTGCGTCAGGGCTCGCGGGACGTCGAGCAGGCGCGCCCAGAGATTGTCCGTCTGGCGGGTGATGCGCATCGCCCGCGGGTTCGTGAGCATCCACCGCAGGGGTTCGTCGCGTGGACGGCCGGGCGCCACGACGGTCTTGGTGAGGTCGAAGTCGATGAGCAGTCCCCACAAAGCGCGGTAGGCCCCAGGGTTCATCGCCTCCAGGGCTTCCACCACGAGCGTTCCCGCGCGATCCCTGGTCGGGGACCACGGCAGTCGGAAATTGGCGATGCCGTCCACCTCGCCGTGCTGGTCGCGGTGGACGAGGAAGCGCAGCGGTCCGTTTGTGCCGTCTGCTTCGTCGGACAGCCCCTCCCATTGCCCTGGGAGAGGGCTGAGTTCCCCGACGCGGTGCGCACGCACGTCTGCATGCACCCGGGGCCAAGCCTTCTTCGCGTGCTCAGCGCCGATCAGCTCCAGCGACCCGGGATCCGGCTCTGCCGGAAGGAGGGCCGCTTCGTGACGGGCCAGCTCCCACCGGGTGCGGTAGGTCGCGGGCGAGAACCCGTACCGTCCATAGATGCTGCCCTCGCTCGCGCTGAGCATCGCCAACGGCTCGCCTCGTTCCAGGGCCGCCTCGAACATGGCCTGCATCATCTGCCGCAGGTATCCGCGCCGGCGATGCGTCGCGATCACCCCGGTACCAGTGACGCCGGCCATCCTCCCCGTTCCCCCGCCGGGGACCGTCACCTCGAAGGAGATGGTCGCCGATGCGCCGACACACCTGCCGTCGACGAACGTCGCGATCGGGTGGAAGGAGTCGTCCTTGGTGTCGGCTTCCGCCCACTTTTCGAGTTGCTCGGCGCTGGCAGGCGTGCGCTGTGGAGGCCACGGCTCGGGGCCACCGTGCCACGCGGCGTCCGCAGGCTCCCAGCTCGGCAACCCGTTCGCGAACGGCAATGTCCGGTAGTACGCAGCCATCTCATCTCGTCGCGGCGGACGGACTTCAGTCACCATGCCGGACATTGCATCCATCACCCTCGCAGGCGAGCAACCGATTATCTGCTCAGGGCTTGTGCGTGAGGGATAACCCTGGGCGGCCAGGGCGAGGAGAAGTCGATGAAGCGGCTAGATCATGTAGCACAAACTGAGCTAGAGGGTGGCACCGCGGTGGTTCACCGCACGGGTCAGCTCCCGGTTGGCCGCGCGAGCGGCCTCCAGCTCCGCGTCCCTCTCCTCCAAGCGCGCCGACAGCTCGGTGTTCGCCTGCTCCAGACGGGAGACATGACGCTGGAGTTGTTCGTGGTCGGGAGGAGATCCGAGCCCTGATTCGCGCCACGCCTGCTCGCCCATCTGCTCGGAAAGTCGTCGCTCCAGGCACCTGACCTGGGTGACGAGCCGGGTGTTGCGGGCGAGTGCGTTAGCGAGGTCGGTTTGCAGTGAGGCCAGGGTGACCGCAGACCCGGCCGAGGGGTTCGGTGCGGAGGGTTGCAGTGCGGCAGCGTGGATGAGCGCGAGGAGGTCGCGGTGGCGGTAGAGGAAGGTGCGGTTGACCCCGGCGTGCCTGGCGATGCCGCTCGCGCTGATCGCGGTGCCGTTCCGGGTGGCTTGCTGGATGGCGGTCTTCACGCGTTGGCGGCGGCGTTCACTGTCGGCGCGGCGGCCGTCGACCATGGCGGCGTTCATGCGGTCCTCGTGGTGTGGACGTCGGGTAGGGGCTGGCCGATGCGGGGCATGCCGAGCATCACGCTCCGACTGCGGCGTACGACGGCGACGGCCTCGCCGATCTGCGCCTGCTCCTCCGCCGTGAGGCCACTGAGGTCGGCTTTGACCCGATCGATCAGCCGGCGCACCCTGCGGTTCTCTTCCTGGGAGGGCATGGCTTCGCTGCGCGCCCAGTCGTCGGCGGCGAACGCCGACATCAGGCGTTCTCGGCTGCGCAGCAGGTCGGCCAGGTATGCCTGCAAGTCGGGTAGGTAGGAGACATCGGTGCGGAAGTGGTCGCAGCCCACGCAGCGGAACCGGATGGGGCAGCTCTGCCCGCCGGCCGCGACGTTTGAGGCTCCTGGCAAACGCCGTAGGGCACGCTGACCTCGCCGATCGCCCGCCGTACGTGCTCGGAGTCCAGCAGCGACTGGGCCTTGCGCCAGACGCGGGTGCCATTGCGGTCGAACTGCAGGGCGACGACTCGGTCGACGGCCTCGCGCCGCCGTTCCTGGCTGACCCGGTAGTAGTTCTGGGTGGTCTTGAGGTCGGTGTGGTCCATCAGTTCCTTTAGACATCGTTTCTTTTGGCGTGATCGTTCGTTGAGCCGTGCATGACGGACTTGGTCGAGCGGCTGGTGCCGGACGAACTGTGGGTGTTGTTTCGG
>NZ_JBEZVK010000092.1:0-19702 GCF_040636955.1 Streptomyces sp. NPDC032472 | reverse complement strand
GGGCGTCGGGGTGGGGGGGGGCGGCCCCCCCGCCCCCGCCCATCACGGGGGGGGGGGGTTGGTTGGGGGGGCCCCACGCCCCCCCCCGGGCGGTCGGCCGGGCCGCAAGCGTCGGCGGAGTGAATGGCCGGGCCGCAAGGGCGCGGCGGGTGGTCGGCCGGGCCGGACGCGTCGGCGGGGCTGGAATGGCCGGGCCGGACGCGTCGGCGGGGCTGGAATGGCCGGGCCGGACGCGTTGGCGGGGCTGGATGTGTCGATCCTCGGCTTCGAAAGGGTGCCTTCGCCACGGACGTTGCCCGTGCGGGACGTCTCGGAGAGGGTGCGGCGAGTAAAATCGGGGCAGGCGATCCCTGATGTCCGATTCGGTCCGGGCCCCGTCGGTGACGCCGCTACGGCCTCCGGAGGGTGACATGGACCAGGTCCCCGGCGAACCGGTCCGCGACCTCGAGCCCGGTACCGGTACCGGTACCGACAGCGAGTTCGACGCCGGCCCGCTCCAGCGGGCCGTGCGCGCGCTGACCGGCGAGGTCGCCGCGCTCCAGGCGGCCCGTGCCGACCGCCGCCTGCGCGACCTCGCCACCGGCATCCTCGTCGCCCAGCTCGGTGTGTCCCCGGCCGAGGCCGCCGAGCACTTGGGCCGGCTCGCCTCCGGGACCGGGATGAGCGTGTCCGACGTCGCCGCGGACATCGTGAACGCCACAGCCGGAGCCTCCGCGGCCGCCGCGCCCGCCCCGCCGTCCCCCGCCACCCGCCGGCTGCGCCGCACGGACGCCGCCGTCGGCGCCGCCGAGGCCGCCGGCCAGGCCGCGGCGGCCCTGCTGGAGGGCGGGCTCGGCCCCCTCGGCGTCCGCGAGGTGTGGCTGTGGCGGCGCACCGCCACCGACTGCCTGCAGCTCGCCGCCCAGACCGGCGGCAGCCCCTTGCAGGCCGTGCACTGGCAGTGGCTGCCGGCCCACCTGGCCGGCGCCCTGCGCACCGCGTGCGACGAGGGCGCGCCCGGCTGGTTCCCGGCGGGCCCGCCGCCCGGCGAACCGCTGCCCGGGCCCGGCACCGACGCCGGCCGCGCCGTGCTGCCCCTGCGTCACCACGGGACGGTCGTCGGCGTCCTGCTGGCCGTCTGGCCCGGACCGGTCTCCTTCGACCCGACCCTGCGCCGCGCGCTGGAGGCCCTGTCCGACACGGCGGCCCGCGTCCTCGACGCCGCCCCCGATCCGGCCGCGGCCGACACCGCCGGCGCCTCCCCGCCGCTCGCGGCCGTGCTGGAGACCCTCACCGCCGCGGCGCTCCTCCTGCACCGCCCCGGCGCCGCCGCCGACTGGCACATCGCCCACGCCAACCCCGTCGCGCAGCGGCTGCTCGCCGGCGTGCCGGACCCGGTCGGGCGCCCGCTGGCCGAGGTGCTGCCCGAGCACTGCGCCGACCTGGAGCGGCTCATCGCGCGGGCCCTCGCCGACGCCGCGCCCCGCGAGGCGGCCCGGATCGCGGGCGGGGGCACGGGGAGCGGTGCCGGCGGGCTGACCGACGTACGGGCACTGCCCGTCGGCCCGGACCGGTCCGTCCTGCTGTGGCGCACCGCGGACGATCCCGACCGGCTGCTGCGCCGCGTACTGGACCGGCTGGACCAGCTCGCCCTGTTCGAGGAGGACCTGGTGTCCGGGGCGGTGCGCTGGAGCGAGCGGGCGTACGCCGTCGTCGGCATGGCGCCGGACGCGCCGGCCCTCCCGCTGCGGGAACTGCTTTCCCGCGTCCACCCGGACGACAAGGAGGTCCTGGCCGAACTGCTGGACGACCTGACGATCCGGCAGGAGGGCGCGCACGCGCTGGTCCGGCTGGTCCGCGGCGACGGCGGCACCCGCTACGTCCGCATCAGCGCCGAACCCCTCGTGCGCGCAGCGGCCACCGTCGCCGTGACGGGCGTCTTCCAGGACGTCTCCGCCCGCTACCTGACCGAGCTGGCGCTGGGCGCGACGTACGACCAGCTGACCGTGGTCGAGGCGCAGGCGGCGGCCCGCCACGAGGTCGTCCGGCAGCTCCAGAGGGCCATCGTCCCCGAGGTGCCGGCCTCCCTCGAGCTGCCCGGGCTGCTGGCCGCGGCCCGCTACCGGCCCGCCGCACAGGAGTACCGGGTGGGCGGCGACTGGTACGAGGTGCTGCCGCTCGCCGACGGCCGGGTGATGGTGGCCGTCGGCGACATCGCGGGCCACGGTGTCGAAGCGGCCACCGCCATGGTCGCCCTGCGCAACACCCTGCGCGGGCTCGCGTTCACCGGGGCCGGGCCCGGCCGGTTGATGGCCTGGCTCAACGAGGTGTCCATGGCCCTGCGCAACCCCACCGCGACCGCCGCCTGCGCCCTGTACGAGCCCGAGGAGCGGCTGCTGCGCTGGTCCAGCGCCGGCCACCTGCCGCTGATCCTGCTCCGCGAGGGCCGCGCCCGCATCCTGGAGACCCCCGGCGACATCCTGCTGGGTGCCCTGCCGTCGGTGGAGTACACGGAGACCGTCACCGCGCTGCGCCCGGGAGACGTGCTGGTCCTGTACACGGACGGCCTCGTCGAGCGCCGCCACAGCTCGCTCGACGACGGGATGGCCCAGCTGATGCGGTCCCTCGAACCCCTCGCGGACGCCGGCCTGGAGCGGATCGCCGACCGGCTGCTCGCCGAGGCGCGGGGCAACACCGACGACGACACGAGCCTGGTCCTGGTACGGGTCGTGCAGGAGGGTGCTTGAGCCAGGGAGGGCTCCTGAGCCCTCGGGCCGCGCCTCAGGCCGGCTGCGCCTCAGGCCGACCGGCCGCGCCTCAGGCCAGCCAGCTGCGGATCCGCGCCGCCAGCTCGTCCGCGTCCACGGGCTTGGTGACGTAGTCGTCGGCGCCCGCCGCGAGCGCCTTCTCGCGGTCCCCCGGCATGGCCTGCGCGGTCACGGTGATGATCGGCACGTGTCGGTAGCCGGGCAGGGCGCGGATCGCGGCGGTGGCCTCGTACCCGTCCATGCCCGCCATCATCACGTCCATCAGCACGAGGTCCACGTCCTCGTGTTCGGCCAGCAGCCGCAGCCCCGCCCGGCCGTCCTCGGCCCGCAGGACGCGGATGCCCTCCCGGCGCAGGATCTCGGTGAGCGCGAACACGTTGCGCGCGTCGTCGTCCACCACGAGCACCGTCACCTCCGGCCCGGAACCGGCCCGCGGGACACCCTCCCCGTGCGCTGCGGCGCCCACGGGTCCCGGGCCCAGGGCGGCCGCGGCGGTGCCCGGGGCCGGCCCGGACGGCGCCGGCAGCCGCACGGGCAGGTAGAGCGTGAACACGCTGCCCTCGCCGGGCCGGGAGCGCACCTCCACCGCACCCCCCAGCAGGTGGGCCACTTCCCGGCTGATGGACAGGCCGAGCCCCGTGCCTCCGTACCGGCGGCTCGTGGTGCCGTCGCCCTGCTGGAACGCGCCGAAGACGATCTCCAGCCGGTCCTCGGGGATCCCGATGCCGGTGTCCGTGACGCGGAAGGCGAGGACCCCCTGCTCCTCCCCGGTCCCGGCGTGCTCGCCGACGAGGACGGCGGCCGGGACCTCGTGCCGGGCCGCGACGTCCACCCGGAGCTCGACGTGCCCCTCCTCGGTGAACTTCAACGCGTTCGCGATCAGGTTGCGCAGCACCTGCCGCAGCCGCGCCTGGTCCGTGAACAGCTCCTCCGGCAGTCCGCGCCCCGTCAGGACCCGGAACTCCAACTGCCGGGCGGTGGCCACGGGCTGGAAGGTGGAGTCCAGGGTCTCCAGCAGCTGCCGCAGCGGGAAGGGCTCGGGGTACAGGTCCATCTTGCCGGCCTCGACCTTGGACAGGTCGAGGATGTCGTTGATCAGCTGCAGGAGGTCGGAGCCCGCCGAGTGGATCACCTCGGCGTAGTCCACCTGCTTGGCGGTGAGGTTCCCGTCGGGGTTGCGGGCGAGCAGCTGCGCCAGGATCAGCAGGCTGTTGAGCGGGGTGCGCAGCTCGTGGCTCATGTTGGCCAGGAACTCGGACTTGTACATGGACGTCCGCGACAACTGCTGGGCACGGACCTCCAGTTCCTGGCGGGCCTGCTCGATCTGAAGGTTCTTGCGCTCGATGTCCTGGTTGCGGTCGGCGAGCAGGGCGGCCTTCTCCTCCAGTTCGGCGTTGGAGCGCTGCAACTCCTCCTGGCGGGCCTGGAGTTCCTGCGAACGGGCCCGCAGTTCGGCGGTCAGGCTCTGCGAGCGCTCCAGCAGCTCGTCGGTGCGGGCGTTGGCGATCAGGGCGCTGACGCTGACCCCGACCGTCTCGATGAGCTGGTCGAGGAAGTCGCGGTGGATCGCCGTGAACGGCACCAGCGAGGCCAGTTCGACGGCGCCCAGCACCTGGTCCTCGGCCACGATCGGCAGGACGAGCAGCACGGCGGGCTCCGCCGAACCGGCGCCGGAGGAGATGGTGGCGTACCCGGGCGGCAGGTGCTCGGAGGACAGGGTGCGCCGCGAGCCGGCCGCCTGCCCGACCAGGGACTGGCCGAAGCGGAACCGGCGCGGGGGAGAGGTGGGGTCGTCGGGCGTCCCGTAGCAGGCGGTCATGACGAGGTACGGGCCCTTGTCGTCCCGGTCCGCGAGGAAGAACGCCCCGTACTCGGCCCCGACCAGCGGTGGGACCTCGTTCATCACCAGCTGGGTCAGGTCGGTCAGGTCGCGGGTGCCCTGCATCAGGCCGGACACCCGGGCCAGGTTCGTCTTCAGCCAGTCCTGCTCCTGGTTGGCGCGGGTGGTGATGCGCAGGGACTCCACCATCGCGTTGATGTTGTCCTTGAGGTCGCCGACCTCGCCCGGGGCGTCGACGGTGATCGAGCGGGTCAGGTCGCCCTCGGCGACGGCGCTGGTCACGGCCGCGATCGCACGGACCTGGCGGGTGAGGTTCCCGGCGAGCTCGTTGACGTTCTCGGTGAGCCGCTTCCAGGTGCCGGAGACGCCCTCCACCTCGGCCTGGCCGCCGAGCCTGCCCTCGCTGCCCACTTCGCGGGCGACGCGGGTCACCTCGGCCGCGAAGGAGGACAGCTGGTCGACCATCGTGTTGATGGTGGTCTTCAGTTCGAGGATCTCGCCGCGCGCGGAGACGTCGATCTT
Organism: Streptomyces sp. NPDC032472; assembly: GCF_040636955.1. NCBI lineage: Bacteria > Bacillati > Actinomycetota > Actinomycetes > Kitasatosporales > Streptomycetaceae > Streptomyces > Streptomyces sp. NPDC032472. The sequence continues at coordinate 14,593 of NZ_JBEZVK010000092.1, read as the reverse complement.
GCGGGTGAGGTCGCCGCGGGCCACGGCCGTGGTGACCTGGGCGATGTTGCGGACCTGGTTGGTGAGGTTGTCGGCCATCGAGTTGACGTTGTCGGTCAGGTCCTTCCAGGTGCCCGAGACGCCCTGGACGGTGGCCTGGCCGCCGAGCTTGCCCTCGGTGCCGACCTCGCGCGCGACGCGGGTGACCTCCTCGGCGAAGGCGGAGAGCCGGTCGACCATGGTGTTGATGGTCTCGCTCAGCTCGAGGATCTCGCCGCGCGCGTCGACGCGGATCTTGCGGGTCAGGTCGCCGTTGGCGACGGCGGTGGCGACCTGGGCGATCGAGCGGACCTGCGAGGTCAGGTTGTCGGCCATCGTGTTGACGCCGGTGGCGAGCTCCTGCCAGATGCCGCTCACCCGGTGGACGCGCGCGTGCCCGCCGAGGAGTCCCTGGCCGCCGACCTCGCGCGCGACCCGCGTCACCTCGGAGGTCACCAGGGACAGCTGGTCGACCATGCCGTTGTAGACCGTCGCGATCTCGCCGAGAAGGCCCTCGGAGCCCTCGGGCAGGCGCGTGGTGAAATCGCCGTCGCGGACGGCCGTGAGCCCGTGCAGGAGCCGCCGCAGCCCCTCTTCGCTGAGCTCGGGCCCCTGCCGGGATTCATCCATCGACGCCTCCTCGTCCACTGTGGCACGGGGGTCGTCCGGGGACATCCCGGCAGGTGGCGGGCGTGCGCCGACCGGGGAGGGCTCACCCGGCCACGGTGACCACGATCTTGCCGAACTGGGTGTTGGACTCCATGTGCCGGTGTGCCTGCACGATCTCCTCCAGCGGGAAGAGGCGGTCCACCACGGGCCGGAAGTACCCGCCCCGCAGGCCCGAGGTCACGAACGCGGCGGCTCGGCGCAGCCGCTCCGGGTCCTTCGCGGTCTCGAGCATCGTGTACGTCCGCATGTTGAGCGCCGGCATCCCGAGGTCGAACCCCGGATACGGCGTCGGCTGCCCGCTCTGGGCGCCCCACAGGAACAGCGTCCCGTCCGCCGCCACCGCACGCGCCAGGTCCACCACGCCCGGCCCCGCCACAGCGTCGAAGACGTACTCCGCGCCCCGGCCGCCGGTCAGCTCCAGCACGCGCCCCGCCACGTCCTCCTCGTCGGAGACGAGCACCTCGGCCGCCCCCTCCTCCAGCAGCTGCCGCTGCTTGGCGCGGGTGCGGGTGACGGCGATCGGGGTCGCGCCCAGCCGGTTGGCGGTGTGGATCGCGGCCAGTCCGACGCTGCTGGACGCGGCGTTCACCACGGCCACGTCCCCGGCCCGGATCCCGCCGACCTCGGCCATCGCGCCGTACGCCGTGAGGTACGGCATCCACACCGCGGCCCCCGCGACCGCGTCCAGGCCCTCGGGCCGCGGGAGCAGCGCACTGACCGGCACGACGGCCTGCTCCCCGTACACGCCGTAGTCGTTCTGCGAGAAGTTCGGGACGACGCTGACGGCCTGCCCCTGCTCGAAGCCGGTCACACCGGGGCCGAGCGCCTCGATGACGCCGGCGGCCTCGGAGCCGAGCCGGGAGGGGAAGCGGCGGACGGGTTCGATGTACCGGCCGCTGCGGAAGAGGGCCTCGGCCCGGTTGACGCCGATCGCCTCGATCCGGACGAGCGCCTCACCCCGCCCCGGTTCGCCTGCGGCGACGTCCTCCAGCCGCAGTACCTCGGGGCCGCCGATCTCGTGGAACCGCACCGTCGTCGCCATGACTCCGTCCTCCGATTGCCGTTGCCGGATGGGTGATCCACTCTGGCAGGAAAGTACGACCGCGGTCAAACTTTGATGGCTGTCGTACTATCGGGGGCATGGAACGCACTCCGTCGCACCCCGAGGTCGCCGACGTCTCCCTCCAGCAGGTGCTGGAGGCCCTCGTCGACCCGGTCCGCCGCAGCATCGTGGCGCAGCTCGACGCCGGGAGCGCGGACATCGCGTGCGGCGAGTTCGACATCTCGGTCAGCAAGTCCACCGCCACCCACCACTTCAAGGTGCTGCGCGAGGCGGGCCTGATCCGGCAGTACTACGTGGGCACCTCGCGCATGAACGCCCTGCGCGGGCAGGAGATGGAGAAGGCGTTCCCCGGGCTCCTCGCGGCCGTCGTCCGGGCGCAGTCGGCATCCGGTCCGGGGCGGGCCTGAGCGGCGGCTATGCGCGCGCGGCGGGTGCGGTCTGCTCCGGCTGCTTCCGTACGGCGACCAGCCGGGCCACGGCGTCGATCACCGCCGCACGGTGTCCCTCGCGGAGGTACTCCGACCACGTGGGCCCGCCGGGCGCGTCGCCCGTCGGCCCGCCGGCCGTGGTGAACCAGGCCTGGGCCAGTCCGAGGACCAGCATCAGCAGGTCGGCCGGGTCGTGGGTGGGGTCGACGTGGCCGTCCCGCTGGGCCGCGGCCAGGGCGGCGGTCTTGCGCTCGTACGACTCGGCCTCCAGCGAGGTCGCCTCCGGGCGCTCCAGCCGCTTCCACATCACCAGGCGCATGAGGCGGGGGTCCGCGGTGAGGTGGTCGAAGATCGCTCCGGCATAGCCGGGGAGGTTCTCGGCGTCGAAGGGGACGGATTCCGCGCCCTGCTCCAGGGCCTGCCGGATGACCTGGTCGAAGAGCTGTTCCTTGTTGCCGTAGTAGACGTAGATCATCCGCTTGTTGGCCTCGGCCGCGTCGGCGATGCGGTCGACCCGGGCGCCGGCGATGCCGTACTCGGCGAACTCGTCGAACGCCGCCGCCAGTATCCGTGCCTTCGTTGCCTGTGAATCGCGTGCCATGACGCCCAGGCTAGCAAGTAACTATCCGGTTATTGACAAGAGTGCTTCGGGGTGGTGCACTGGTGCATAACCAGTTAGTTACTTACTCCTCGGGAGACACGTCATGGAACTGCGCGCACTCGGCACCCAGGGTCTGCAGGTCGGTGCCGAAGGCCTCGGCTGCATGGGCATGAGCGCCTTCTACGGGGCCACGGACGAGGCCGAATCGCTGGCCACGATCGACCGGGCCCTGGAGCTCGGCGTCACGATGCTCGACACCGCCGAGAGCTACGGCCCCTTCCGCAACGAGCAGCTGATCGCCAAGGCGGTCGCGGGCCGCCGCGACAAGGTCGTCATCGCGACGAAGACCGGCATCGAGTTCGACGACGACGGCACGATGCGCGGCCACAACGGCCGCCGCGAGTACATCCACCGCGCCGCCGACCGCTCGCTGCGCCACCTCGGCACCGACCACATCGACCTGTACTACCTGCACCGCGTCGACCCGGACGTGCCGATCGAGGAGAGCATCGGCGCGATGGCGGAGCTGGTCACCGCCGGCAAGGTCCGCTACCTGGGCATCAGCGAGGCCGCGGCGGCCACGATCCGCCGCGCCCACGCCGTCCACCCCCTCACCGCCGTCCAGACCGAGTACTCCCTCTTCGAGCGCGGCATCGAGGGCGACGGGGTCCGGGCCGTTCTGGAGGAGCTCGGCATCGGCCTGGTCGCCTACTCCCCGCTGGGCCGCGGCTTCCTCTCCGGCGCCATCACCAGCCCGGACGACTTCGCCGAGGACGACTTCCGCCGGACCGACCCCCGCTTCCAGGGCGAGAACTTCGCCCGCAACCTCGCCGTCGTCGACGCCGTCCGACGCCTCGCCGAGGCCAAGGACGTCACCCCGTCCCAGCTGGCGCTGGCGTGGGTGCTGCGCCAGGGCGCGGTCCCGATCCCCGGCACCAAGCGCCGCCGCTACCTGGAGGAGAACATCGCGGCCACCGGCGTGACCATCACCGAGGAGGACATCGCCGCGATCGAGGCCGTCGCCCCGCGCGGAGTCGCCTCCGGCGACCGCTACTCCCCGGACCTGATGCGCTCCCTCAACGGCTGAGGCGGCCCCCTGCAACGGAACCTCTCGGGGCGGGCCCGGTGAGAACGGTCATGGTCATGGTCATGGTCATGAGCTGAGCGCCGCGGTGTCCGGTCGGGGCCGGGGGCCTCTGCGGTGCGGAGGTCGGCGAAGTCGGCGTGGGCCTGCTCGACGGCTTCGGGGTCTGCCTCGCGCTCGCCGTGCTCGACGAGCGCCCGGTGGATGCTCGCCACGAGGGGTTCTGCCCCTTGCGCTTGCCGGTAGGGATGACCAGGTCGGGCCGGATCTGCTCGACGGCCTCGCCGCCCGCGCGGCGGCGCAGCACGGTGTGCAGCATGTCGTCGGTGATGACCGGGGGCCGGCCGCCGCGCTTGCCCTTGCGGGCCGCGGTGTCGAGTCGAGGCAAGGCCGCGCATGCTGCAGGCCCAGTCGTGGTCCACCTGTTTCTCTTGTCTCGGCAGGCCATTGGCGCTGGCGATCGTCGATATGTTTCCTCGGCGCCGGTCATCTCTTCCCGAACGACCACGCCTGCACCACCGCAGCGCTGGTCGGCATCGCCGCGATGGCGGTCACCGCCCTGATGTGCGCCCGGCGCAGAGGTTCGGACGAACCCTCCGGGAGGCGCACGGTGCGTCGTGGCTGGGAGCGTGGGTCGGTAACGGGCGAGCGGCTCTGTTGCTGTGACCGGCGGGTCGGTTGCGGTGGCGTGGTCTTGTCCGGGCCGGTGGGGTCTGGTGGGGCCCTGTCGGCCGGGTGTCCGGGTGGCAGGGTTCGTCATGTGGCCGGGGAGGCCCGGCCGGTCAGCAGGCCAGGGCGGCGATCCCTGCCGTCCCTGTGTGGCGAAAGATCTTGCGGAGGTTGTGGCAGGCGGCGAGCAGGCGCCACTCGCCGCGGGCGCCGTCCTCGCCGCGCAGGAGGAGCTGGCGGCCGTTCTGGCAGGTCATGATTTGCCCGAAGACGGGTTCGACGATGGCTTTGCGGCGGCTGTAGGCGGCCCGTCCGGGTTTGGTCCGCAGCTTGCGGGCCATGCGTTCCTGCAAGGTCGTGTCCTTGGGGATGCGTCCGCGCGGTGCGGGTGGGACCTGCTCGTCGTGGGCGAGGCGGCCGGTGGCCATGAAGGTATCGGTGCCGCAGGCGAGTTGGCGGTCCCGGGCGGCTTCGAGGTTGGTCTCGGAGCAGTAGCCGGCGTCGACCAGGGCCTGCTTGGGGTGGGTGCCGGTGTTGGCGGCGGACTGGTCGAGCATGGTGGTGTAGTTCAGCGCGTCGGAGGCGTTGGTCGTGATGTCGGCGGCGGTGATGACCTGATGGGCCTCGTCGACGACGGCTTGGGCGTTGTAGGCCTGGATGTAGGCGCCGTCGCTGTTCTTCATGATCCGCGAGTCGGGGTCGGTGAAGTTGGCCTGGGCCTTCGGCTTCGGGCGGGCCTTGTCGGCGGCTTCGGCCTCGATCTGGGCGCGGGCTGCCTGCAGGCGTGCGAGGCGCTTTTCGCGTCGGTCGAGTTCGTCGGGAAGGTCGGTGTCCTTGCCGTCGGGGCCGAAGGCCTGGTCCTCGGCGGTGTCGGTGGCCTCGGCGTCGGCGAGCAGGGCGGCGGCCTTGGCCTCCAATGCGGCGATCTCGGCCTCGATCCGTTCCTCCTTGTCGATCAGACGGCCGTAGCTCATCGCCTTGTGCTTGGAGGCGCTGGCTTCGAGCTTGGTGCCGTCCAGGGCGACGCGGCCCATCTTGACCATGCCGAGCTTGGTCGCGAGGTGCAGCGACTGGGTGAACAGGTCGGCTAGGGCGTCGAGGTGGCGGCGGCGGAACCGGGCGATCGAGCGGAAGTCCGGGGCCGCCCCCCGCGGCCAGATAGCGGAAGGCCAGATCATCGGTGCACTTGCGCTCGATCGCCCGCGACGAGCGCACTCCGGTGGTGTACCCGTAGATCAGCAGCCGGACCATCAACCGCGGGTCATACGGCGGGAACCCTCGCTTCTCGGTGTAGGACGCCAGGATCGCGCCCAGGTCGAGCACCTCGTCGACCAGTTCGGCCACGAATCGGGCCGTCGGCGCGGTCTCCGGCTTCACCACCGCCGCCGGATCCACCTCGAACAGGCCATCCCCACCAGACATACCAGGATTCTCCCGTATGGAAGATCGCGAACAGGATGCGCCGTCGGGCTCAATCGCCTGATCGACTGCCAAGATCCGCGGACAGCGCCGCATAGATGTACTCGCTGCCCCAGCGATCCCCGTCGAGGTCGTTCTCGACCAGGTGCGCCTCCCGGCGCATCCCGAGGCGCTCACAGACCCGCACAGACCCGGTGTTCTCCACATCCAGCCGGGCGTAGAGCCGGTGCACGCCCAGCGTGTCGAAGGCAAACCCGGCCAGCGCCGCGGCCGCCTCGGTCGCGTAGCCGTGCCCCTGGTGACCTGGGTCGAGAGTCCAGCCGATCTCGGCCTGGGCGGCGCGGGCATCGGCCAGGGTGAGGCTCACCTCTCCAAGGACGCCGGGCTCATCGCGTCGGCAGACAGCGAGCGCCAGCTTGTCCCCGTCGGCGCACCAGGCCGTCTGCGCCGCACGCTCGGCGGCAACCTGCTCGCTGCGCTCACGCGTGTGCGCCGGCCGGTACAAGTAGCGCGCCACGCTCGGCAGGCTCTGGTAGGCGTACAGGTCATCGGCGTCGCCGGGAGTGAACAGCCGCAGCGACAACCGGGACGTGGTCAACGGCAGCAGCGAGGCGACGTCCATGCGGACCTCCGGGACGCGGATGTGGATCAAGTTGCGGACGGATTGTCGCATCACGACTGCCCGGCGGCCACGCCTTTTCTAGAGCAGCGCTCGGCAGCCGCACTTCACCACGACGCGCGGCATTCCAGGAGTTGTTTACTGACCCGCGCTCCTAGGTGGGGATGGAGCCCGCGTCGCCGGCGGCCGGATCCGGGGCACGGAAGGTGCGACGGTACGCCGACGGGGCGACTCCGGCCTCCGCCGCGAGGTGCCGCCGCAGGGAGGTGGCGGTGGCGAACCCGACCTCGTGGGCGACGCGTTCCACCGGCAGATCGCTGGACTCCAGCAGGTGCCGGGCCCGCCGCAGCCGCTGCGAGGTCAGCCAGCGGCCGGGGCTCAGACCGGTCTCCTCCTTGAAGCGCCGGGCGAAGGTACGGGTGCTCATTGCCGCGTGCGCCGCCAACTCGTCCAGCGACAGCGGCAGTTCCAGCCGCTGCAGTGCCCAGTCGCGGGTCGGCCCGGTGCCGGTTGCGCCCGTCGGCGGCAGTGGCCGCTCGATGTACTGCGCCTGCCCGCCGTCCCGGTACGGCGGCATGACGCAGAAGCGGGCGACCTGGTTGGCGACCTCGGTGCCGTGGTCCTGGCGCAGCAGGTGCAGGCAGACGTCGAAGCCGCTGGCCGCCCCCGCTGAGGTCAACACGTCACCGTGGTCGACGAAAAGAACGCCGGCGTCGAGCTCGACCCGGGGGAACAGTTCCCGGAAGCGGTCGCTGAGCGCCCAGTGGGTGGTGGCCCGGCGCCCATCGAGGAGACCGGTGCCGGCCAGCAGGAAGGCGCCGCTGCAGATCGACACCAGACGGGTGCCGGGCCGGACGCTGGAAAGCGCGTCCAGGGCCTTCGAGTCCGTGGCGGCGGTCGATCCCTGGGTGATCGCGTACCCAGGGATGATCACGGTGTCCGCCTCGGCCAGCACCTCAGGGCCGTGCCCGGGGGTGACGGTCAGGTCCGAGACGGTGCGCACGGGCTTCCCGTCCACGCCCGCGGTCACCACCTCGTAGCGGCCACCGGCGGAGCCCAGGACGTGTTGGGGTATGCCGAGTTCGAAGGGGTAGATCCCGTCGAGTACGAGGACGACCACCTTGTGGATGCCAGGCCGCGGTTCTGGGCGCATTGCGCGATCCGGTTCGGTGGTGCGACCGGTCAGGTCGCGGGCGCCGGGAGTACCGGGGGCGGCATGGTGGACGGGCATGGCGAGAATGTATCGGAGGCTGGCCTTTCCGCCATGGCCGAGGCCGGCTCGAACGGCAAGGATCGAGGCACGACCTCGACGGAGACATTTGAGACCTCGACCCCCTGGGCCGTCGTCGGGATCGAGCAATCCGAGTGTCAATTCGAAGTCGCACGTGTCCGGCCGAACACAGGAGGTTTCCATGGCCAAGGGCTACTGGGTCAGTGTCTACCCCGCCATTTCCGACCCTGGGACGCTGACTGCCTACAACGAGCTGGCGGGTCCGGCTGTCCGGGCCGCGGGCGGGTGCGTCCTGACCCGTGGCGGTCGAGTCGTCGCCCACGAGGCCGGAATCACGCAACGCGTCGTTCTGATCGAGTTCGACAGTTTTGAACAGGCGGTCGCGGCCTACGAGAGCGAGGCATACCAGAAGGCGCTGGTGGCCCTCCCCGACGGCTTCGAGCGCGACTTCCGCATCATCGAAGGAACCGACTGACCGGCGGGCCCAGCCATCGCCGAGCATCCGTCACCTGATACGCACACGGTGCTCAACGACGACTCACCAGACGAGGTCCGCGACGCCTTCGCCAGGATCCGTACGGCCTGCTCCAACTGCGGTAACATCGCCGGCCGGTCGCGGTCCGACGCCCTGCGGGCAGGGGCTGATCAGCCGGTTCGCCATCAGCGCCGTGAACAGGTCGAGCGCGTCGTCGACCGCCTGGGCCTCCAGCTGGCGCACCACGGCCGTCAGCAGCGCGGTGCGCCGCAGTTCCGGCGCCGGCTCGATCGTCTGCGCCTTGCTCAACTGCCCGTAGCGGGCGGGCCAGCACCGAGAGCCGGTTCACCGGCACCCCTGGAGAGGTCCACCCGGCCCAGCGCGAACGCGGAGATCTTCCCCACTCGCTCCATGGCCCGCACCATCGCGGTCCCCGTCGTCTCCGTCGGTGGCGTACGCAGCCGCTCCGGCTCCGAGCCCGGCTTGCCCTCCGGCACGTCGAGCAGCTCAGACCCTGGCCGCGGAGGGTGTCCGGGTGGTGGGTGCCGCCCGCACCGTCACCCCCGAGCTGGAGAAGGTCGCCGCCGCGGCCGTGTCCGTCGACCTGAGCAGGGACGGGCTGCCCGGTCAGTTCGGCATCTCCTCGGGGCGCGTCACCGAACCCGAAGAGGTGGCGGACCTGGTCGCCTTCCTGCTGTCCGACCGCGCCGCCAACATCCACGGCGCCGACCACGTCATCGACGGCGGCACCCTCAAGGCTGCCTGACCGGCCCGCGGCACCCGCCCGGCGCAGCCCTCAGGCGTCTGCGAGGACCGCGAGGGATGCGCGGCGGGGGAGGGCGGCGAGGGTCCTGGTGAGGAAGGCGTTCGCCAGGCCCGGCAGGACGGTGTGGCGGCTGCGCCGACGCAGGGCCCTCAGGGTGGCTGCCACCACCGCCTCCGGGGTGTGGACCAGCGCCGACGGCGTGTCCGCGTGCAGGTCCGGCCGGGTGGCGGTCGGGCCGGGGCAGAGGGCCAGGACGTGGATGCCGCGCGGCCGTTGCTCGTACCAGAGCGCCTGGGAGAACGAGGTGACGAACGCCTTGGTGGCCCCGTACACCGCCTGGCCCGGCTGCGGGGTGAGGGCGAGGCCGGAGGCGACGTTCACCAAGGCGGCCCCGGGGCGGGCTGCACCGAGGAAGGCGTGTGCCAGGGTGACCAGGGCTTCGCAGTTGAGGCGGAGCATGGGCAGGACCTCGTCGAGGGGCGAGATTCCGTCCAGGGGCGTGGTCTCGCCGGCGGGGTCGGGACTGAAGGGGCCCGTGGGCCGGGCGCAGCCGGCGTTGTTGACCAGCAGGGCGTAGGGGGTGGCGGCCGCCGACAGTGCCGCCGCGGTGCTGCGCAAGCCCTCGGCCGAGGCCAGGTCGGCCGCGAGGTGGTCGTGCCCCTCGCCCGGGAGCTCCGCCGTCAGCTCCCTCAGGCGGCGCTCGCTGCGCGCGACCGCCGTGACGGTGTGGCCCCGTGCGGCCAGGGCGAGGGCGAAGGCCCGGCCGATGCCCGACGTGGCGCCGGTGACCAGGGCGCGGCTCACTTCTCCGCCTTCGGGGCCGTGGCGGGCGAGTACAGGAAGGAGAAGCGCTCCATCACGTTCTGCCGCTGGGTGTTGTGGAACGCGGCGATCCGCCACACGCCGTCGGTGTCGCGGACCAGGGTGTACGTCTGCACCTTCGACAGCTCCGCGACGGACGGCTTGCTGCCGGTGTAGTCGTCGCCGCGGCCGGTCAGCAGTGCGACGTCCTTGACCGGGAAGCGCATGTCCAGGTAACTCGCCGCGAGCTTGCTGCCCTTGACGAAGTCCTCGAAGAGCGCGCGGTGGCCCTCGGTGATGTCGGAGCGGCCCTCGTAGTGGCTGCCGATGTACGTGGTGTAGGTGGCGTTCTCGGTGAACAGGCGGCCGTAGGCGTCCGCATCGCCGTGGCCCCAGGCGGCGGTGAGGGCGTCGAGGGTGGCGCACACGGCCTCGCCGTCGGCGCGCTCGGCGCCGGCCGGGATGACGTCGGTGCAGGCGGCCGCCCCCGTGCGCTGTACGTCGGAGGTGGCGTCGAGGTACACGTACCCGGCTCCGGCGCCCACGGTGAGAACGGCGGCGGTGATGAGGGCGGCGCGCTTGACGGTCCTGCGGTTCATGGTGATACCTCTCCTCGGACTGTTGCTTAAACTGGTGCAGCAACTGCACACATGCATTATCTGCATGCATGCAGATATTCGGCAAGGGGAAAGGAGTGGTGATGTCGGCACAGGACGACCGCCGCCCGGTCTTCCGGGACTACATCGACGCCGTGGGACTGCACGGCATGGCGGGGGCGGAAGCGGCGGGCCTGCAGGCGTCCGAGTGGTACGCGCTCAGCAGGATCACCCTGGCCGGCGGTCTGACCTCGGGAGAGCTCGCCGCCGGGACGGGACTGACGACGGGCGCGACCACCCGGCTCATCGACCGCCTCGAACGCGCGGGCTATGTACGGCGGACGGCCGACCCCGGCGACCGGCGCAAGGTCGTCGTGGAGGCCGTACCCGACGCGCTGGCCGGCGTCGAGGCCGTCGTCGGGCCCGCGCGGCGCCGCATCGCCGAGGTGCTCGCGGGCTACACGCCCGAGCAGCAGGAGCTGCTGTTCGACTACTTCCGGCGCGCGGCCCCCGCGTTCCGCGAGGCGACGGAGGAGATCCGCGCGGCCACACACGAGCGCAAGGCCCGCCAGGACTGACCGCCGCGGAGGCTGGGCCTGCGCGCCGCCCCGGCTCCCGGGCCCCGCCATCTCAGCCTGTGGCGGAGCCCGGTTGCCCGGCGGCGGCCGGTTCCTCGGGGATGCCGGGTCGGTCGGGGGTGCCCGGCCGGTCCGGGCCGGCGGCCGACGGAAGGTGGACCAGGACGAGCGCCGCCGCCGCGAGCAGCGTGTTGCGGGCCGCGGCGTCGAGCCCGTTCCACTGCTCCGACTGCCACATCGCGAACCACTCGCCGCCGATGGCGAGGAAGCCCAGCCCGAACAGCAGCAGCACCATCACCAGCCCGACGCTGCTCGCGGCGCGCGCCTGCCCCGCGCTGCCACCGCGCAGCGCGGCGCACCACAGCCACACGGCCCGGAGCAGGACGGCCGCCGCCGACACCTCCCAGGCGATGATGCCGACGTAGACCGCGTTCTGCAGCCGCGCCGAGGTGACGGCCCGCCACATCAGGTCGGGATCGCGGAAGGTGGTGTCCATCGCGAGCACGTGCCGGACGAACTGCTGGTTCGTGCCGAAGTCGGTCAGGTTCCCGAAGGCCGCCAGGGCCACGACGAGCCCGACGACCGCCGTCAGCGCGGCCGCGCCGAGGGCCGGGCCCGCCACCAGGCCGGGCCACCGCGTCCACCGGACCGGCCCTGCCGTGTCGGCCGACTCCTTCAGCCCGGACCGGCGCGTGTCCGTCCGCCGCCCACCGTCCGCCATCGCCGCTGCTCCCTCCGTACGCTCGCGGCCGCGCCGCCCTCCGCTGCGAACATGGCGCGCCGGCGGGCCGGCGAAACGTCCGCGCGGGGCGGCACATAAATCCGGTGACCCGCGGACGCACCCCTGCCTACACTCGCAGCGCGCGCCGCCACCACAATGCGGCCCACCCGCCACGCCGTTGGCGGGACATCCGAGCGACAGCGCAGCGAGAGGGGAACAGGTCATGTGCCGTCAGCGCACCGCCGCCTACGTTCCCCCGTCCCGGTACGACGTGATCCCGGTGTCCCGGGACGCGCGGTGCCCGCTGCGCGGCCGGCACCGTATGCCCGTGACGTACCTGCGAACCCGCTGAAGTCGCCGTACTCCTCCGGTTCGTCCGAGTCCCTCGCGTCCTCGCGTCCCCCGATCGCCCCCGCCGTCCGTCCGGTCCTCCGTCGACGGCCGGCAGGGCCGGCTGACCGGGGTGGCCCCGGGACCGCAGCTCACCCTTCACGTCCGGGAATCGCGCAGCCCTGAACAGCTCACTTCCGAAAGGCCCGGGCCATGCGCACCAGCCGGCGAACCCTCGCCACCACCACTGCCTCCCGTCCCGCCCTCACCTCCGTCCGCAACCTCGGCATCCTCGCCCACGTGGACGCGGGCAAGACCACCGTCACCGAGCGGATCCTGTTCGCCACCGGCTCCGTCCACAAGCGCGGCGAGGTCCACGAGGGCACCACGGTCACCGACTACGACGACCAGGAGCGCGACCGCGGCATCACCATCTTCGCCGCCGCGGTCAGCTGCACCTGGGACGGCCACCGCATCAACCTGATCGACACGCCGGGCCACGTCGACTTCGCCGACGAAGTGGAACGTTCCCTGCGCGTCCTGGACGGCGCGGTCGCCGTGTTCGACGCCGTCGCCGGCGTCGAGCCGCAGAGCGAGTCGGTGTGGCGGCAGGCCGACCGGTACGGCGTCCCGCGCATCGCGTTCGTGAACAAGCTGGACCGGGCGGGCGCCGACCTCGACACCGCGGTCGCCTCGCTGCGCGAGCGGCTGGGCGTCGTGCCCCTGGTGGCCCAGCTGCCGATCGGACGCGAGGACGGTTTCACCGGCCTCGTCGACCTGGTGCGGATGCGCGCCCTGGTCTGGCCGCCCGGCTCCGACTCGTACGAGACGTACGAGATGCGCGGGACCGGGGGAGTCGGCGAGGCCAGCCCCGTGACCGAGGTGACCGAGGTGGACGCCGGGCTGCGGGCCGAAGCGGACCGGCGCCGCCGCCTGCTGGAGGAGACGGCCGCCGAGCTGCACCCGGCCGCCCTGGAGGAGTTCTGCGCCACGGACGCCCTGTCCGACGGGACGCTCGCCCTCGCCCTGCGCGAGGCGACCCTCGACGGCTCGGGCACGGTCGTCCTGTGCGGCTCGGCCTACCGCAACCGCGGTGTCGAACCGCTGCTGGACGCGGTCGCGGCGTACCTCCCCTCGCCCGCCGACACGCCCCCGGTACGGGGCACCGCGGCCGGCGGCAGGGAGCAGGAGCAGCGCCTGCCCGACCCGGGTGAACCGGTGGCCGCCCTGGCCTTCAAGGTGGCGGTGACGGCGACCGGCCGGCTCACGTACGTGCGCGTCTACTCCGGAACGCTGAGGAAGGGGGACACGGTGCTGGACGCCGGCACGGGCCGCACCGAGCGCGTCGCCCGCATCCTGCGCGTGCAGGCCGACCAGCACACCGAGTTGGAGCAGGCACAGGCCGGCGACATCGTCGCCGTGGTCGGCCTGAAGACGGCGCGCGCCGGGACCACGCTGTGCGCGCCGCAGGCGCCGCTGCTGCTCGAACCGCCCGCGGTCGCCGACCCGGTGGTGTCGGTCGCGGTCGAGGCGCGCCGCAGCACCGACACGGGCCGGCTCGCGTCGGCGCTGGCCCGGCTGGTCGAGGAGGACCCCTCGCTGGTCGTGCGCAGCGACCCCGAGACCGGTCAGACGGTGCTGTCGGGCATGGGCGAACTCCACCTGGAGGTCGCAGTGGAGAAGATCCGCCGCGACCACGGGCTGGAACTCGCCGTGGGCCGACCCCAGGTCTCGTACCGCGAGACCGTGGTGCGCGGCGTGGCGGGCCTGGTCCACCGGCACGTCAAACAGGACGGCGGCGCGGGCCAGTTCGCCCACGTCGTCATCGATGTCGAACCGCTGGAAGGAGGACAGGACACGGCGGAGCACGACGGCGGGCCCGTCGGCCGGGCCGACGGCCGCGGCGACGGCCGGGCCGAGACGGTCTTCGCCTTCGGCTCGACGGTCGTCGGCGGCCGGGTGCCGCAGGAGTACGTCCGTGCCGTCGAGGCAGGCTGCCGCGATGCGCTCGCCGACGGCCCCCTCGGCGGGTATCCGGTGACCGGGCTGAGGGTCACCCTCACCGACGGGGCGACGCACTCCAAGGACTCCTCGGAGATGGCGTTCCGTACGGCGGGCCGGGCCGCGCTGCGCGCTGCGCTGCGGGCGAGTGCGATGGCGCTGCTGGAGCCGGTGGCCGAAGTCGTGGTCACCGTCCCCGACGAGGCGGTCGGCGCCGTGCTCGGCGACCTCGCGGCCCGCCGCGGCCGGGTGTCCGGCTCCACCGGCAGGTCCGGGACGACCGCGGTCACGGCCGTGGTCCCGCTGGCCGAGCTGTTCGGGTACGCGTCCCGGCTGCGCAGCCGCACCCAGGGCCGGGGCACCTTCACCACCCGCCCGGCGGGCCTGGCACCGGTGCCCGAGGCGGTGGCGGCGGAGGTCCTGGCCCGCTGACCGGCAGGCCTGACCGGCAGGCCTGACCGGGCCGTCCGGGCGACCGGGTCGACCGGTCCGGGCAGGCGGGGTCCGCCCCGCCTGCCCGGAAC
>NZ_JBEZVK010000091.1:0-19805 GCF_040636955.1 Streptomyces sp. NPDC032472 | reverse complement strand
GCCGGCTTCCCGGTCTGGGTGACCGGGCGCAGCGCCGTCGACGTGGACTTCCGGGCCGAGGTCGCCGCGTACGCGCCGCGCGCGGCCGCCCTGATCGGGCTGACCACGTGCGTGCTGCTTTTGCTGATGACCGGTTCGGTGCTGCTGCCGCTGAAGGCGATCGTGATGAACACCCTGTCTCTGGGGGCCTCGTTCGGCGCGCTGGTGCTGGTCTTCCAGGACGGATGGGCGGCCGGGTTCCTGGGGGTGCACACCCTGGGCGGGCTGGGGTACTGGCTGCCCGTCGTCGTGTTCGCCCTGGCCTTCGGGCTGTCCATGGACTACGAGGTGTTCCTCCTGTGCCGGATCCAGGAGCTGTACGAGGCGGGTGTCGGCAACGACCGCGCCGTCGAGCTGGGGTTGCAGCGCTCCGCGCGGATCATCAGCTCTTCGGCGGCGTTGATGTGCCTGGTGTTCACCGGGTTCGCCACCGGCGAGCTGACGGTGGTCAAGCAGCTGTCCGTTGCGCTGGCGGTGGTGGTCGTGGTCGATGCCACGCTGGTGCGGTGTCTGCTGGTGCCGGCCGCGATGACGCTGCTGCGCGACGTCAACTGGTGGGGCCCGCGGGCCCTGCGCCGCCGGGCGGTGGCCGGACCGGTGCCCGTACCGCCGTCCCGGTCCGCGCCGGCGGGGGCCGCACCCGGGGCGCTCCCGGCCGGGGAGCAGGTGGATACTGCCGGTGGAAATCGACGCAGCACGGCCGGACAGCACCTCGCCCCCCACCCCTGAGAGGCCACCTTGAGCGGAACACCGCCCGTTTCCACCCTGGACGCCTGGCGCCGGGAGCCGTTCTCCTGGCAGGGCATGACCCACGACTGCTACGAGCAGGGCGAGGGGCCCGGGGTCGTCCTGCTCCCGGAGCTGCCCGGCATCACCCCGGCGGTGCTCGGCCTGGCGCAGCACGTGGTCGACAGCGGGTTCACGGTGGTGATCCCGTCGCTGTTCGGCGTGCCGGGGCGGCCCGATACCGATCCGCGGGCCGGTGCCTCCATCGCGCGGGCCTGCATCTCCCGGGAGTTCGCCGCCTTCGCGACCAACGCGCGGCGGCCCGTGGCCGATTACGTGCGTGCCCTGGCGCACCGCCTCAACGGGCGGACGCCGGGCCCGGGGGTCGGGGTGGTCGGGATGTGCTTCTCGGGCGGGTTCGCCCTGGCCGCCGCCGTGGACGGCTCGGTCCTGGCGGCGGTGCTGAGCCAGCCCTCGCTGCCGCTGCCGGTGACGGCGGCGCACCGCGCGGACCCGGGCCTGTCGGAGGCGGAGCTGCTCGACGTGGCCCGGCGCACCCGGGACGACGGGCTGTGCGTGCTGGGGCTGCGCTTCTCCGAGGACGGCCTCGCCCCGGGGCAGCGGTTCGCCACGCTGCGCGAACGGCTCGGCGGGGCCTTCGAGTACATCGAGCTCGACTCCGCCCCGGGCAACGGCGGCGGCTTCGGGCGGCGGGCCCACTCGGTGCTGACCCGCGAGGTCCGCGAAACCCCCGGCCACCTCGCCCTGGACGCCCGGGAGCGGACGGTGGCCTTCCTGCGCCGCCGACTGGCCCCCGTTCCGCCCGGTGCGCCCGCCGTACCGGAGGTGCCCGCCGCGGCCGACTGAGCCGGGCCGCCCGGTCGGCGGTCAGGGCCGCAGCACGGCGCAGGTGGTGGTGCCGTGGGCGTACAGCCTGCCGTCATGGGTGCCGATGACGCGGGCCTCGGCGGTGGCGGTGGTGCGGCCCACGTGCAGGGCCGTGCCCTCGCAGCGCAGCGTCGGGGTGTCGGACAGCACCGGGCGGATCAGGTGCACGCCCGGCTGGACCGTCGCAGGCGCTGGTGGAGCTGGTCGGCTCGGCCGCGCACCGGACGGCGCGCCGGGTGCTGGCCGGGGCGCGGGAGCGGCGCACCCCGCTCGCGACCGCCTGCACCGGTACGTTCCTGCTGGCGCAGACCGGCGTCCTCGACGGCCTGCGGGCCGCGACCAGTTGGTGGCTGGCGCCGGTCTTCCGGGAGCGCCATGCCCGCGTGGCCGTCGACGAGAGCCGGATGGCGACCACCTGCGACGGCATCACCCCGGTCGGCGCGGCGTTCGGCCACCTCGACCTGGCGCTGGCGATCGTGCGGATGCGCAGCCCTGCCCTGGCCGACCTGGTGCGGCGCTACCTCGTCGTGGGCGACCGCGCCGCGCAGGCCCCGTACACGATCCCGAGCGCGCTCGCCCGGCACGACCCGCTGGTCTCGGCGTTCGAGCAGTGGGTGCGCTCCCGGATCGGCGAGCCGCTGTCCATCGCCGAGGCCGCCCGCGGGCTCGGGGTGAGCGAGCGCACCCTCCAGCGCACGGTGACCCGTACGCTCGGCTGCTCGCCCGTCCGCCTCGTGCAGGACCTGCGGGTGGAGCAGGCCGAACACCTGCTGCGCACGACCGCGCTCCCGCTGGCAGCGCTGGCCCGCCGGGTCGGGTACGAGAGCCCCGGCCCGCTGCTGCGCGACCGTCTGGGCCGCAGCGCGCGCAGCCTGCGCGGCCGAGACGGGCTGCCGGTCTGCGGGTCTCCCGGTCCGCTGCGGGTGGGGCGGCGGAAATCCGGTCGACAGGCCGACCGGGGAGGCGGTGGGATGGCCCGCGCGACTCGGGCTCGTCCGGGCACGTGGGCGCGAAGGAGGTGCCGGTGGAGGATGCGGCCGGGGATCGTCCCGTCATCACCACGGAGTTGGTCCGTCAGCTGGTGCGGGTGCAGTTTCCGCAGTGGGGGCATCTCCCCCTGCGGCCCGTGGCGCCCGGCGGCTCGGACCATGTGATCCACCGGCTGGGGCCGGAGCTGTCCGTACGGCTGCCCCGGCACCCGGATGCCGTCGGGCAGGCCGAGAAGGAGGCGCTGTGGCTGCCGCGGTTCGCCGGGCACCTGCCGCTGGCCGTTCCGCAGCCGGTGGCCGTGGGCCGGCCCGGTCTCGGCTATCCGTGGCCCTGGGCGGTGTCCCGCTGGCTCGACGGCGAGGTGGCCACGGTCGAGGCCCTCGCCGGATCCGTGCCGGTGGCCGAGGCCCTGGCCGGGTTCCTGACCGCCCTGCAGCGGTTTCCCACGGCCGGCGCATCGGCGGAGCCGGCCGGCCGGCTGCTGTCCGGGCGGGATGCCGCCACGCGGGCCGCGATCCGCCGTACGGCCGGCGCGTTCGACTCCGGAGCCCTGCTCGGGGTGTGGGAGGAGGCACTCGCGGCCGGTGCGTGGGACCGGCCTCCGGTCTGGTGCCACGGTGACTTCCACACCGGCAACGTCCTGACCTCCGGGGGGCGGCCCAGCGCCGTCATCGACTTCGGCGAGCTCGGCATCGGCGATCCCGCCTGCTATCTGACCCTTGCCTTCACCCTGCTGTCGGGCGGGGCGCGGGCCGCGTTCCGTACCGCGCTCGGCGTGGACGACGCCACGTGGGCCAGGGGTCGGGGCTGGGCACTGGCGACGGGCCTGAACGCCTACGTGCATTATGCGGACACGGAGCCGCGGGTGGCCCGGCAGACCACCCGGCAGATCGAGCAGGCCCTGATCGGCTGAGGCACGGTGCCTTCCGCGGGCGGACGGGGGGACGGGGAGACGGGGGGACGGGCGGTGCGCCGGTCCCCCCGTCCGCTGTCCGCGTCCGCTGTCGTATGCCGCCCGCTCACTCGGCGGCGCGGTCGCGCAGTCCGATGCCGATGAGGACCGCCGCCGCGAGGACCAGGCCCGCGTCGATCGCGAGGACCGTGCGCACTCCGTCGAACAGCGAGGCCTGCGTGGTGGCCAGGACGCCGAGCAGCGGGATGCCGATGGTGAGGCCGACCTGCTGGGTGGTGGTGACCAGACCGGCCGCCAGGCCCTGCTCCTCGTTGCGGAGCCCGCTCGTCGCGACGAGGCCGTATGCGATGATCGCGCCGAGGTGGAACATGCTGGCCACCGACACGGCGACGGTGGCCACCAGGGCCCCCGAGCCCGCGCCGACGGCAAGGAGCGCCGCGGTGAACACGCCCTGGCCGAGCAGCGAGCCGATCAGGGTGCGGCGGGCGCCGAAGCGGCCGATGACCTTGGGGGCGTACGAGCCGGCGACGGCGGACGCGATGCCCTGGACGCCGAAGACCAGGCCGGTCCGGAAGGACGACAGGTGCAGGGTCTCCTGGAGGTAGAGCGTCAGCACGAAGATGACCGTCGACATCATCGCGAAGGTCACCAGACCGCCCGCGTTGCCCCAGGCGACCGTGCGCCGCTTCAGCATCGGCAGCGAGACCAGCGGGGCCTCGGCCTTCGACTCGACGGCGGCGAAGGCGAGGAGCAGGACCACGCCGGCCGCGAGGGTGCCCCACACGTCGGCGTCGCCGAAGCCGCGCTGGGCCGCCGTGGACAGGGCGTAGATCAGGGCGAGGAGGCCGCCGGTGACGGTGACCGCACCCGGCACGTCCAGGCTCGGCCGCTGCGGGGTGCGCGATTCGGGCAGCAGGCCGGGGGCGAGGGCGAGGACCACCACGGCGGTGACGGCGAGCAGCCCCATCGTGGAGCGCCAGCCGAGGGTGTCGGTCATGACGCCGCCAAGGACCATGCCCACGGTGAAGCCGAGGGACAGCAGGGTGCCGGAGATGCCGAGCGCCTTGTCGCGCAGCGGGCCCTCGGGGAACGTCGTGGTCAGCAGCGACATGCCGGTCGGCACGATGACCGCGGCGCCGAGGCCCTGCAGGGCGCGCCCGGCCAGGAAGGCCGCCGGGTTCCAGGCCAGGGTGGCGAGGAGGGAGGCCGCGCCGAAGACGGCGAGGCCGATGAGGAAGAGCTTCTTGCGGCCGAAGAGGTCGGCGATCCGGCCGAAGAGGAGCAGGAAGCCGCCGGAGGGCAGGGCGAAGGCGGTGACCGCCCATTGCAGGGCGGACTGGCTCAGGCCGAGGTCCTTGCCGAGGGCGGGCAGGGCCACGTTCAGTACGGAGAAGTCGAGCGCCACCATGAACTGGGCGGCGCAGAGGACGAAGAGGACCAGCCTGGCCCGGCCGGTGAGCCGGTGCTCGTCGCCGGCCGCGGCAGCGGTGCCGTTCGCGGACGCGGCCGCGGTCCGGGTCTCGGTCCCGGTCCCGGTCCCGGTCCGGGTCCCGGCTCCGTGGGGGGTCGTCGTCTGTGTGTCGATTGCCATGGCCCCACCCTCGCGGCCGGGGAATGGCCGTGGAGAGTGGGAACTTATCCTGTTGGTGGCACCACCAGGCTGACGACAGGGGGAGTTCGTGGCCACGCCGATCGACAAGCACCGCCGTTCCGAGCTGCGGGAATTCCTGATGAGCAGGCGGGCGAGGGTCACCCCCGCGCAGGCCGGCCTGCCGGACGGCGGGGCCCGCCGCCGCACGCCCGGACTGCGCCGCGAGGAGGTCGCCGTGCTCGCCGGGGTCGGGGTGTCCTGGTACCAGTGGCTGGAGCAGGGGCGGGACATCACGGTGTCGCCGCAGGTCCTGGACTCCGTGGGGCGCGTGCTGAAGCTGTCCAGCGCGGAGCGCCGCCACCTGTACGTACTGGCCGGGCTCAATCCGCCGGCGCTGCAGGTGGCGCCTGCCGACCGGGACATGTGCGACGGGCTGAAGCGGCTCATCGACGCCTGGATGCCGTTCCCGGCGCACATCATGGACGCGTACTGGAACACGGTGATGTACAACGACGCGGCCGCGCTGGTGCTTGGCATGCGGCCGGAGATCGTGCAGAACTGCCTGATCGCGTTCTTCACCGACCCGCTGTACCGGTCGCGCTCCAAGCGCTGGGAGGAGATCGCGTGCACCGTGGTCGCCCAGTTCCGCGCGGCGTGTTCGGAGTGCCCCGATGACGAGGGGTTCATGGCGGTGGTCGAGGAGGCCAGGGAACTCAGTCCGGAGTTCGCCGCCTTGTGGGAGCAGCGGGACATCCGGCCCGGCGGTCAGATGCGCAAGGAGCTCGAACACCCGGTCGTGGGCACGCTGTTCTTCGAGTCGACGCAACTGCGGGTGCCGGCCCGGCCGGACCTGTCGATCGTGCTGCACACCCCGTGGCCGGCCACCGACACGGCGGCGAAGCTGGAATGGCTGACTTCGGCGGAGGGCAGGCGCGGCACCATGTACCCGGTCGCCGGCTGAGGCCGGGGCTCCGGGCCCGGCGATCACCGCGCCCTGCGATACTTCCGCCATGAGCCCTCACCGTGACCCCGTCGAGCTGGCCCGCAGCATCGTCCACGACCGGTTCCCCGCAGCACTCGCGGCCGTTCTGGCCGGGTCCACCGCGGCCGGGCGGGCGACGGCGAGCAGCGATCTTGACCTCGCGGTGCTCGTCGCGGACGGCGGTGAGACGTACCGGGAGACGGTCCGGGTCGAGGGGCGCCTCGTGGAACTGTTCGTCCACACCCGCGAGGGGCTCGCGGAGCTGTTCGCCGCGGACGCCGCCTCGCGGCGCGGGGTGCTGCAGAGCATGTACGCCACCGGGCTCGTCCTGCTCGACACCGGCGGGGAGGCCGGGCGGGCCCGGGCGCTGGCCGAGGCCGAGCTGCGGTCGGGACCGCCGGAGTTGGGGATGGATGCGGTCGAGACGAAGCGGTACGTGCTCACCGACGCGCTGGACGACCTGGCGGACGCGCAGGACCCGTACGAGCGGCTCGCGGTGGGCGGTTCCGTCCTCGCCTCCGCCGCCGAGCTGCTCTTCGACCACCACCGGGCATGGGCCGGCGGCGGCAAATGGCTCCCGCGGCGGCTGCGGGAGGCCGACCCGGAGCGCGGCGGCGCCCTCCTCGCCGGCCACCGCGAGCTGTGCGCGACCGGGGACCCGGCCGGGCTGGCCGAAGCGGCCGGACAGGTCCTGGACCTCGTCGGCGGCCCGCTCCGCGAGGGCTACCGCAGGACCTGGCGGGGCGTCATCGAGTCCGTCGGCGTGAGCGCGCGCGGCTAGGACCTGGGGGCCGGACCGGGGCGGCCGTTGGCGGCGGGTCGTTGGCCGTGGTCGAAGTAGGCCGCCAGGTCCGCGTCGAGCGGGGGGATGCGGCGCGGGATCCCGCCGTCCCGCAGAGACTCCGTCGCCCCGCAGCCCGCGGCCACGGCCATGCGGGCGGCGACCGGTGAGGTGTCCGTCGTACCGCCCTCGCGGACGAAGCGCAGGAACTCGTCGATCAGCGCCGTGTCCGCTCCCCCGTGGCCGCCCGGGTCGGCGGTGGGCGCCACGGTGTGGGTGGCGTCCGGTTCGGGGCGGTAGCCCGAGCGGCGGGAGTTCCACACCTTCACGACGCTGCCGGGGCCGTCGCCGAAGTTCTCCAGGCGGCCGCTGTCGCCGATCACGGTGTAGTTGCGCCAGTAGTCGGGAGTGAAGTGGCACTGCTGGTAGGCGGCGAGGACCCCGTTGGCGAGGCGCAGGTTGACGAGGGAGACGTCCTCCACGTCGATCACGGGGTTCAGGGCGCGCTGCGTGTGCGGCGGCCAGTGGCCGGTCTCGGTGTACCAGTCGTCGGCCTTGGGCTCGCCGGGGGTGCGCCGGTGCGGGTTGGCGCCGTAGACCATCAGGTCGCCGAATGCCTGGACCTCCCGGGTGTACGAGCCGGCCAGCCAGTGCAGGACGTCGAGGTCGTGGGCGGCCTTCTGGAGCAGCAACCCGCCCGTGCAGCGGCGTTCGGCGTGCCAGTCCTTGAAGTACCAGTCGCCTCCGTATCCGACGAAGTGCCGGACCCACACCGTTTTGACCTCGCCGATCGCGCCCTGCGTGATCAGCTCGCGCATCAGCCGGACCACCGGCATGTGCCGCATGTTGTGGCCCACGTAGAGCGGGGTGCCCGTGGCGCGGGCGGTGCGCAGGAGGGTGTCGCAGCGCTCCACGGTGATGTCGAGGGGTTTCTC
Organism: Streptomyces sp. NPDC032472; assembly: GCF_040636955.1. Lineage (NCBI taxonomy): Bacteria > Bacillati > Actinomycetota > Actinomycetes > Kitasatosporales > Streptomycetaceae > Streptomyces > Streptomyces sp. NPDC032472. The sequence goes on along the minus strand of NZ_JBEZVK010000091.1, from coordinate 11,960 downwards.
GACGAAGACGGGCTTGCCGGCCGACAGGCTCAGGCAGCCCAGGTCGGCGTGCGTGTGGTCCGGGGTCAGGACGAGTACGGCGTCGATGTCGGGGGCGCCGAGGACGTCGTGGTGGCCGGTGTGCAGGCGCGCGCCCGGGAAGGCGGCGCCGGCGGAGGCCCGGGCCCGGGGGTCCGGTTCGGCGACTGCGGTCACGGCCGCGCCCCGGCCGGGCCGGTGCGCGACCCGGGCGAGGCTGCCGCGCAGGCCGTGGCCGAGTACACCGATCCGCAGGTCCGGCATGAGCAGGCTCCCCTCCGCAGACGTCGCAGACGCCGCCGCGGACGCCTGCCCCGCGGGGATTCTGTCCGCCCGGTGGCCTCCTCAAGACACCGGTCTCCTCAAGGACACCGGGTCCGCCAGGATGGGCACATGGAGAAGGCAGAGCTGGAAGAACGGGCCCGGCGCCTGGCGGCGGCGGGCGGCCGGCGGATCCTGGGGATCGCGGGGGCGCCGGGTGCGGGGAAGTCCACGCTGGCCGGGCACCTGGCCCGGGCGCTCGGGCCGGGCAGGGCGGTCGTCGTGCCGATGGACGGGTTCCACCTGGCGCAGGCGGAGTTGGTGCGGCTGGGCCGGGCGGACCGCAAGGGCGCCCCGGACACCTTCGACGCGGCCGGGTACGCGGCCCTGCTGCGCCGGCTGCGCGAGGCGGCCGCCGGGGATGTGGTGTACGCGCCTGCGTTCGACCGTTCGCTGGAGGAGCCGGTGGCCGGGAGCATCCCGGTCGGTCCGGACGTACCGCTGGTGATCACGGAGGGGAACTACCTGCTGCTCGAGGCGGGTCCGTGGGCGGCGGTCGGACCGCTGCTCGACGAGGTGTGGTTCCTGGCGCCCGACGACGGGCTGCGGATGCAGCGGCTGGTGGACCGCCACGTGCGCCACGGCAAGGAGCGGGCGTCCGCGCAGGCGTGGGTCTCCCGCTCCGACGAGGCCAATGCGCGCCTGATCGCGCCGGGGCGGAGCCGTGCCGATCTGGTGGTGGAGTGATCCGCCCACCCCTTCGACACCCCGTAGAAGCGCGATGCACAGGGTTTTGGCCATGGCGTGACAGACTGCGTGCTTGGTCACGCGGGCAACGGGCCCGTGTGCGCGTGGAATCGGGAGAGTAGTGCGCAAGGCGAAGTGGGCGGCAGCGGCTGCCGGTGTGGTGCTGCTGGTCGCCGGATGCGGCAGCGGGGGCGGATCCGACAAGGGCAAGGGGGGCGACGCGCCCGCGTCCGGGTCCTCCGCCTCGGCCCCGGCGGCCGGGGCCAATACGGGAACGGGTTCCGGCAAGGGCGGATCCCTGGACGCGGCGGCGGTCAAGAAGGAGATCGACACCGCGGCCACGGCGGCCGGCTACACGCAGAAGCCGGGCGATGACGTCCCGGCGAACCTCAAGTCCTGCATGGTGTCCTGGGCCGCCGACGCCAAGAAGGCCGCGGACTCGAAGAAGTCGTACGACGACACGGTCTCCGCCCTGGTCAAGGGCGGCTGGAAGGAAGGCCGGTCCCTCGACCAGCAGGGCTCGGTCATCAAGACGCTGGAGAAGAGCGGCTGGAGCGTGAAGGCGAGCTACCACGGCGCCGGTCCCCTCCAGATCGTGCAGTTCATCGGCACGGACAACGGCCCCGTGTGCGCGAAGGCCTTCCAGGAAGACCTCGCGAAGAACAAGCAGTAACCGCCGGACGCGGTGCGCGGGTTCCCGTTCGTCCCGCAGGAGGGCGGGAACCCGCGACGCGCGGTCGGGGATCAGGGTTCGGGCTCGTCCGCCCATATGAGGGAGTCGATGAGCCACCTGCCGGAGTGGTTGCCGAGGCGGAACGTCTTGCGGCCCCAGGCGGAGAAGGGGATCCCGTTCCGCACGCCCCATTTGAAGTACTCCCCGGAGCGCGTGGCGGTGCCGGCGGCCACCAGGGTCGTCGACGCCACCTCGATCTCCGTGAACTCGGTCAGCTCCGCCCCGTTGAGCAGGACCAGGCGCGGTGCGAGGAACTGCTCCACGTCCATCCGGTCGACGGTGCCGTCCTCGGCGACCCGCTCGATCACCGCGTCGGGCGCGATCACCGCGCGCGCCCCGTCCAGGGCGACGGCCTCTCCGCCGCGGCGCGTGAACGCCGCGTAGAAGGCGGTGGCGGCCGCGTCGACGGCCCTCTCGTCGGCCGAACGGGGCCTGGGCCGGCGCCAGTCGGCGGCGAGGACCGCGAACCGCGAGGAGTGCCGCCAGGAGCCCTTGCGGTGCACGTCCTGGCGGGAGACGGACTCGTGGCGCATGCCGACGCGGCGCATCAGCGCCGCCGAGGCGGTGTTCTCCACGAAGCAGACTCCGGTGACGCGGTGCCAGCCGAAGCTGTCGAAGGCCACGTCGAGCGCGGCCGTGACCGCCTCCGTGGCGATCCCGGTGCCGTGCACGTCCGGGTGGAAGGCGAAGCCTATCTCCCCGGTCAGCGGGGCCCTGTCGTCGCGCTTGAGCAGCACCTCCCCGACCACCCGGCCCGACTCGGTCTCGACGGCGAGATCCAGCCAGTCGCCGGGCTCGGCGAGCGCCTCCCCTGCGATCATCCGCTCCAGGGTGCGCTGCGTGTCCTCGCGGGTGTGCGGCTCGTGCGGCAGGTAGCGCGCGACCTCGGGCAGGGACCGGTGGGCGTGGATCGCGTCGAGATCGTCGGCCCGTACGGGGCGCAGGCTCAGCCGCTTCGTCCGGACGGGGTAGTCGGGGTGTACGGGCGCGTGCTCGGCCGGGTCGGTCATCGGGCTCCCCTCGTTCGATGGTGCCGCCTACCTTGCCATCCGGCCGGAGCGGGGGTCACCCCGGGGCGGGCCCTGCGACGTGACAACTCCGTGCCGGGCCGCGCGCCGTTGGGGCCGGGAGGCCGTACGTTGCCCTGATGGCGCCTTCGTTGCAGCCGCCCGCCGCCCGCCGTTCCCTCCTCCTTCACCGCCGTACGGAGCGCGCGTAGATGGCCGTCCGTCCCCACGACTACCTGATCGGCCCCGCCGCCGGAGCCCCCGAGGGCGGCTGGAAGACGCCGCTGCCGACCCTGACCGAGGTCTTCGCCGCGGCCGCCGGTGCGGACGGGGGCGGGACCGCCGTCCCCGCACCCCGTGCTGACGTACGCGGTGCAGGAGACGGCCGAGCAGGCGGGCGTGCCGGCCTTCGCCACGGGCAGTCTGCGCCGCGGCGAGGGCGGCATGCGGCGCTTCCTGCTGTCGGCCGCGGAGGCGTACGTCCGGGGCGCGGAGGTCGACTGGACCGCCGCGTACGGGGGCCGCGGGCGGGCGGCGGCGGGGGCCTGGCCGGCACGGGGCGCTGCCGACGTACCCCTTCCGACGGCGCCGGTACTGGCTCGCCGACCGGCACGCCACCGGACAAGCAACGCCGGCCGGGCCCGCGGCGGAGCGGCCGCGGAGTGCGGCCGGACGCCTGGCCCTGGTACGGCAGTCCGCGGCCGCCGTGCTCGGCAGCGCCGACGCGGACGCCGTGGACCGCGACCGGCCGCTCCTGGAGCTCGGCGGGAGCTCGCTGACCGCGGTGGAGCTGCGGGGGCGGCTGGGCCGCGCGCTGGACCTGGAGCTGCCCTCCACGCTGGCCTTCGACCACCCGACGGTACGCGGCCTGGCGGAGCACCTGTGGCAGCGGCTGGACCGGGAGCAGGAACAGGAGCAGGAGCAGGAGCAGGAGCAGGACACGGTGGCGGTCGGCGCGCGGCGTGCGGCGGCGGGCTCTGGTGCGCGGGGGCCGGACGGTGGCGGGGCGGTGCCGGACGGGCTGTCGGCGCTGTTCCGGCAGGCCAGTGCCGAGGGCCGGGGTGCGGTGGCCGTGGAGCTGGCCGCCGCTTCGCTGCTGCGGCCGTCGTTCACCTTGGCGGACGCCGCCGCCCGGGCGCGGGCACCCGTACGGCTCGCCGGGGGCCCGGCTGCGGCGGCGGAGCTGGTGTGCCTGCCGTCCCTCGTGCCGACGGCAGGGCCGCACGAATACGTGCGGCCGGCCGCCGGGTTCGGCGGGCGGCGCGGCGTACTCGCCCTGCCGCAGCCGGGGTTCGGCCCGGGCGAGGCGCTCCCCGCGGACCTGGGGGCGCTGGTCGACGTCCATGCGGCCTCGCTCGTACGCCGCGGCGCGGGCGGCGGGCCCGTGCTCCTGTGCAGGCACTCGTGCGGGGGGTGGATCGCCTGGGCCGTGGCCGTCCGGCGGCCGGTGTCGTACTGATCGACACGCCCTGGTACGAGGGGCCGGTACCGGCGGACGACCTGTCGCTGGTCCTGGCCGCGGCCGAGCGCCACCGGTGCGAGGCGGGAGGCACCGCCGCCGACGGGGACATCGGGACGCACCGGCTGACCGCCACGGGCGGCTACCTGCGCATCCTGCGGGGCCGGCGGCCCGAGCCCCTCGCCCCCGGCACGCCGGCCCTGCTGGTGCGGGCCCGCGAACCCGTGGGGCGGCCGGTGCAGTGGCGGCTGCCGCACACGGCCGTCGAGGTGCCGGGGGACCACTTCACGATGATGGAGGCGCACGCCGGGGAGATCGCCGCGGCCGTCGATCGCTGGCAGGGCCGGCAGGCCGCCCGGTGAACGACCCCGACCGGGCTGCCGAACTCACCCTGGCACGGGCGGAACTGAACCGGCTCCGTACTGCAACAGAAGTGCCACTACGCTTCGTGTTTACCTTCCGCCATTACGGTTACATCACGAGGTGACAGGCACTCAGTACCCGACGGAAGGCAAGAACATGACCCTTGTCACCGTACTCATCCTCGCCGTCGTCCTCGGCTGCATCGCCCTCCTCGCGTTGGCGCCGGCAGCCCCCGCCAGACGCAATCCCGAGCCGGCCCGCCCGGCCACCGAGGTCCCCCGGCTGAAGACGGTCCCGGGCCAGCGCAGCATCCACCACCGCGCCGGCTGACCCCGGGAGGACGGACGGACATGACCGACGGCCCGGACCCGGAACCGGACCTTGAACCGGAAGATCCCGGGTCCGAGTCCACGAACGAGATCCACGGGGGCGTGTTCTTCAACATGGTGGTCCAGGGCAGGACCATCACGTTGCAGCTCCCCCCGCGGATCACCCCCGCACTGTCCGGGCTGCCCGTCGCCTCGCGCGCGTTCACGGGCCGTGAAGGCCAGGTCCGGGAGCTGCTCGCCGCCCTGGACCCCCGGGAGGCCGGGCAGCCGGCCCTGGTGGCGGTGGCGGGGCTGGCCGGCGTCGGCAAGACCGAGCTGGTCGTGCAGGTCGCGGCCCGGGCCCTGCGAGAGCCCGACTGGTTCCCCGGCGGGGTGCTGTTCGTCGACCTGCTCGGCTACAGCGAATCACGGCGGGTCTCCCCCGAGCGCGCTCTGGACGGGATGCTGCGCGCCCTCGGCATACCCGAGGAGCACGTCCCCGCCGACCTGCAGAGCCGTAGCCGGACGTACCGCAGCGTCCTCGACGCCTTCGCCCAGCAGGGGCGGCGCATCCTCGTCGTCATCGACAACGCCTCGACGGAGGAACAGGCCGAGCCGCTGCTGCCATCCGACGGCACGACCGCGACCCTGCTCACCTCCCGGCACACCCTCGCCGTGGGCGGCAGCCTCCACGACCTGGGGGTACTGCAGCAGCAGGAGTCGGTGGACCTGCTGGGCACCTCCCTGAAGCTGGCTCGCGGCGCGTCCGACCAGCGGGTGCGGGACGAGCCGGGAGCGGCGGCCGCCATAGCCGGGCTGTGCGGGGGCCTGCCGCTGGCGCTGTGCATCGCCGCGGCCCTCCTCGCCGACACCCCGACCCGTCCGCTGGCCTCGCTCGCCGGGGCACTGGAGGCGGCCCACACCCGGCTGCGCCACCTGCGCCGCGAGGACCGCGCCGTGCAGGCCGCGTTCGACCTGTCCTACGAGCGCCTCGGCGGCGAGCAGGCCCGCCTGTTCCGGCTGCTGCCGCTCGATCCCGGCCCGGACGTCTCCACCTGGGCCGCCACGCAGCTGATCGACCTGGACACGTACGGCACGGAGGTCCTGCTCCTGGACCTCGCCCGGGCCCATCTGATCGAGCCCGGACGGGAGTACGGCCGCTGGCGGATGCACGACCTCGTCCGCCTGTACGCCGACGAGCGCGGCCGCGGCCGCGCCGAGGAGGACGACCGCCGGACCGCGTACGCGAATCTGATGGAGTACTACCTGCGCACCGCGCACGCGGCCGACCGCCTGCTGGCGCACCAGCCGGTGCGGGGCCCTTCGCCGCTTCGCGATCGCGGTCATGCCGTGCAGTGGCTCGAAGCCGAGCGCCCCAATCTGGTGGCGGCCGCACTGACGGATCCCGAGGCCGTCGTCGTCCTCGCCTTCGTGCTCGCCAAGTTCTTCGAGATGCGGGGCTACCTCGACGACTGGCTGGCCGTCAGCGAGCGTGCCGCCACGGCCTACCGGTCCAGGGGGGACCGGGACGGCGAGGCCGCCGCGATCAGCAACCTGGGCTTCGCGCAGCGGCACGCGCGGAGGTTCGACGACGCCATTGCGTCGCACACCCGCGCCCGTGCGATCTTCCGGGAGCTCGGCGACCGCGGGGGCGAGGCGTCGGCCTCGAACCGGCTCGGCACCAGCCTGGTCGAGGTGGGCCGGGTCGACGAGGCGATCACCGCGCACGCGATGGCGGCCGCCGTGCTCGGCGCGCTGGGAGACCGGGGCAACGAAGCGGCGGCCATCGGCAACCTCGGCTCTGCCCTGCGGGTGGCGGGGAGGCTGGAGGAGGCCGTCATGACCCTCGAACGGGCCGTGGAGGCGTTCAGGGCCCTCGGCGACCTCACGGAGACCAGCTCGGCGCTCATGAACCTGGGCAGCGCCCTCCAGCAGGCGGGCCGGCCCGAGGAGGCCATCGACCGCATCAGCGCGGCCGCCGCCGTGTTCCGGAAGCTGGGCGACCACCGGCGCGAGGCACTGGCCATGGTCAACCTGGGCGGCACCCTCCAGGTGGCCGGCAGGCCGCAGGACAGCATCGCGCCCCTTCGGCAGGCGGCCGGGGCCCTGCACGACATCGGGGACCGGCACGGCGAGGCCGCGGCCCTCACCAACCTGGGCCTCTCCCTGCACCAGGCCGACCGGAGCGAGGAGAGCATCTCCCCGTTCACGCAGGCGGCCGCCCTGTTCCGGGATCTCGGCGACCCCGCCAACGAGAGCAGGGCCGTGGCCAACCTCGGCTTCGTCCTGTGCCGGGCGGACCGGGTCGACGAGGCCATCGCTCCCCTGGCCCGCACCGCCGACCTCTTCCGGCAGCTCGGGGAGCGCCACGACGAGGCCATGGCCCTGGCCAATCTGGCAGTCGCCCTGCACGCCCTCGGCAGGGTCGCGGATGCCCTCGGCCCGCTCTCGCGGTCCGCGGCGGTCTTCGGCGAGCTCGGCGCCGCGGACGAGGAGGCACAGGTCCGGGCCACGCTCGCCGCATTGCGCCAGGAGGGCGACGCGTGAACGTGGGCGGGAATGTGGGCGGGAACGTGACGGAGCCCGGGAGCATATCCAGCTCCCGGGCTCCTGTGGGCCACCCAATTGCGCACACCGGCGGCGTTTAAGAGTCGCGGATCATTCTGAGATCGACGTGTTCTACCTTTGAACTACCGCGCCACGAGAGAGGCACAGAGGGGACTTGAACCCCCATCCATCGATGATCGCCCGCGCTCGGTCGATCCGGTGTTCGGCGGCGAATACTGAGACTGGAGCGAGAATCTGAGATTTACGGGGCCGCCTCTACCGGCTTGGGCCACCCCGGCACGTCGGGCCGGGGGAGGGATTCGAACCCCCACGATTGACACCCCATGGTCAGCTTCAACTTCAGTTTCAGCTTGCGCTTTTCGCGCACCCTCCCCGCTCAAAAGGAGGGAGATTCGAAAGGCTACCGGAAGAGGTAGCCGAACACCGCATCGCCGACCCGCTGGTCGGTGACGTCGACGCCGTTGGCCTCCTCGCGGGCGTACTTCACGGCCTGCTGGAGCTTCTCGACGCGGTCGAGGAGTTCGTTCACGCGCCGCGCGGGCAGCGCGCCGGAGAACTTCACGGTCGTCCAGTATCCGACGGGCACGTCCTCGTAGTACACCTCGACCTGCGCCGGATGCTTGTCGGTGGCCTCGGCCTTGACGTGGTTGCGCGGCACCTTCTTGGTGCGGATGGTGCGGACCGGGTCGGTCTTCCACGAGTCCGTCGAGGGGTCGAGGCTCCACGACTCCGAGGCGTCCAGCACCGGCAGCTTGCGTACGAAGGTGTGCAGGTCCGTGAGCTGCTTTTCCAGGAAGAGCAGGTACGGCACGGGCACCTGGGGCAGCAGGACCGTTCCGTCGACCACGACGTCCGCGGCCGCCGTGCGGTTCGCCCAGTCCTTCGTCGCCGTCACGTCGAACAGCCGCGTCAGGGTCGCCGCCGTGGTGCGCAGGACGTCCTCCGCCTTGACCTGCACCCGGGTGGATTCGGGCGGCAGTTGCTCGCCCTCCTCGTCCTTGGGCTGGTACGTACGGGAGATGCCGGCCAGCAGCGCGGGCTTCTGGACGTCGTGATGGGCTTGGGTCAACTCCTGCAGAGACTTGGACTTGACGCCCTTCTCCACGGCGATTATCTGATTCAGCTTCGGCACAGGAAGAACCTAACAGCAGTCACGTACGCACCACACCCCGATTATTCCGCACCCGCATTCGGTCGACCGCACCCGGTCACCCGGTCACCCGGTCACACCGGAAGGAGATCCGGGCGTTTGGCGGTGCGGCCGGCGCCCGAGGAGCGGCCGCGCAGCCGCCGCAGCAGCCACGGGCCGAGGAAGGCCCCCGCCCAGCGGAGTTCGGCCGCGGCGGACTCCAGACCGCGGACGGGCCGGGCGGGCGGGAGCGGGTGGGTCCAGGAGTCGTCACTGCCGGGCAGGCCGAGGGCGTGGGCGACGGCCGCGGCGATCCGGGCATGGCCCAGGGGTCCGGCGTGCAGCCGGTCCGCGCTCCACAGGCGGGGGTCGGTGACGACGGGGTGTCGGGCGGTCTCGGCGACAGCCACGCCGTGGCGGCGGGCGGCTTCGCGGATGCGGTGGTTGAGGGCGGTCACGCGGGGGCCGAGCGGCCGGGCCAGCGGGGTGACCTGGGCGACGTCGGGGAAGGTCACGGTCGCGACGCGCGCCCCCTGCGCGGTCAGCGCGGCGAAGACCGCCTCCAGGTGGCCGGCCACCTCGTCGGCGTCGAAGCGGGGCCGCAGCAGGTCGTTCATGCCGGCGATGACGGTGGCCAGGTCGGGGCGCAGCGCGAGGGCGGGGGCCAGTTGCTCCGCGTGCACCTGGCCGGCCAGGCGGCCGCGGACGGCGAGGTTGGCGTACTGCAGGCCGGGGTTGTGGCGGGCGAGGTCCTCGGCGAAGCGGTCGGCCCAGCCGCGCAGGCCGGTGGTGTCGTCACCGTCGCCGACGCCTTCGGTCTGGCTGTCGCCGAGGGCCACGTAGCGCGCGTACCTGCCGGAGTGTCCGGGGTGGTCGCGGCGGGGCTCACTGTCCGGCACGGGCGGCCTGCCTCTCCTCGAGGACGGTGAGGGTGCGCTCGCACCACTCCTGGTTGACCTGTTCGTACGCGAGGCCCGCCAGGCACGTCAGGTACGGGCCGACGCGCTCGCCGTGGCGCAGGAAGTCCTCTTCGCTGCGCTCGCCGCGCATGCCCTGCAGGAGCCGGCCGAACAGCTCGGCCTTGGCTCGGGCGATGCCGGCGCGCTCGGTGAGCTGCGCGCGGAGCGCACCGGTGTCGACGTGGTCGGCGGCGTGGACCTTCACCACCAGGTCGTCGCGCATGAAGGAGGGTTTGGCGGCGGCTGCCGTGAACCGCTCCAGTTCGGCCAGTCCGGCGTCGGTGACGGTGAACAGACGCTTGTTGGGTCGGGTGTCCTGGACCACCTCCCTGCCGCTGACCAGGCCTTCCTTCTCCAGCTTGGCGAGCTCGGTGTACAGCTGCTGGGGCAGCGCGTGCCAGAAGTTGGCCACGCCCAGGCCGAAGGACTTGGCGAGTTGGTATCCGCTCAGTTCCGCGTCGAGCAGGGCCGCCAGCACGGCGTGGCGCAGGGCCATGGGGCTCGCCTCCCGGTCGTTCCGTCACGCCCTCTATGCAGGGGCGCACGGCCCATGATACTCAGAATCCTGAATAGTCACATTCTTGAGTATGCCGCCCTGGCATGGAGGAGCGCGCGACCATGAACGCCAAAACAGCCGACCGTTTCCGCACCGCCGTCGACGACCGCGACCTGGGCGCCCTGGAGGAGCTGTTCACCGAGGACGTCCGCCTGTTCAGCCCGGTGAAGTTCGTCCCCTTCGAGGGCCGGCCCATGGTCCTCGGACTGTTCGGGGTCCTGCTGCGCACCTTCGAGGACTTCCGCTACGTCGGCCGCTTCGACGGCAGCTCCGAGACCAGCGCGGACGGCTCCGAGAGCCCGTCGGCCGTGCTGCTGTTCCGGGCGACCGTGAACGGCCGGGAGATCCACGGGATCGACCTGCTGCACTTCGCCGAGGACGGCCGCATCAAGGAGTTCACGGTCATGGTGCGGCCGCAGTCCGCCGTCCACGCCCTGGGCGAGGCGGTCCTGGCCGGACTGGTCGCGGACGGCCTGGTGCCGCAGGCCGGCTGAGCCCCACTGCCGGCCGTCGCCCCCAACGCCCCGCCCCTGACCGGCTGCCGACCGGGACCGGCTGCGGGACCTGCTCCGTCATGCGGCAGGATGACCCCGTTCCGGATGCGTACGCACATACGCCCGAACGCGGCTCTGAGCACGACGAACTGACAGGTGGCAAGGTGACGACGACTCACTCCATACGACGGCCGGCAGCACCCCTCACCGCTTCGGCGGCCCGGCGCGCGACGGAGGCCGTCCGTTGACCCGGGAGCTCGTCCTGCACGACTGGCTGGCGGCCGGCATCGCACTCGCGGCGGGCGCCGCGGGCGCCCTCGTCCTGCGGGCCGTTCTGAAGCGGCTCGCCAAGCACGCCGAGAGGACCCGGTGGGCGGGCGACGACATCATCGTCGACGCACTGCGGCCCGTCGCCCCGGGAGCGGCCCTCCTCGGGGGCGCCGCCGTGGCCGCCTCGCTGCTGCCGCTGACGGCGCGGCTCTCGGGTTTCGTCAACCAGTCCCTGACGGCCGTCCTCGTCCTGATCGCCACGCTCAGCGCGGCCCGGGTGATCACCGGACTCGTCCAGTCCCTGGCGCAGTCGCGGACCGGCGTGGCCGGCTCGGCCACCATCTTCGTGAACATCACGCGGATCGTGGTGCTGACGATGGGCTTCCTCGTCGCCCTGCAGACGATGGGCGTGTCCATCGCCCCGCTGCTCACCGCCCTCGGCGTGGGCGGTCTGGCGGTCGCGCTGGCGCTCCAGGACACCCTGGCGAACCTGTTCGCGGGCGTACACATCCTCGCCTCGAAGACGGTGCAGCCCGGCGACTACATCCGCCTCACCAGTGGTGAGGAGGGCTACGTGGTCGACATCAACTGGCGCAACACCGTGGTCCGCAACCTCTCGAACAACCTGGTCATCATCCCCAACGGGCGGCTGGCCAAGACGAACATGACCAACTTCACCCAGCCGGAACAGCAGCTGTCGATCCTGGTCCAGGTGGGCGTGGGGTACGAGAGCGACCTGGAGCACGTGGAGCGGGTGACCCTCGAGGTCGTGGACAGCGTGATGGCCGACATCAACGGCGCCGTCCCCGACCACGAGGGCAAGGTCCGGTTCCACACGTTCGCGGACTCCCGGATCAACTTCACGGTGATCCTGGGCGTCGGCGAGTTCAGCGACCAGTACCGCATCAAGCACGAGTTCATCAAGCGGCTGCACCGGCGCTTCCGGTCGGAGGGCATCTCGATCCCCGCCCCGACCCGCACGGTCGCCCTCCACCAGGACGCCCTGACCACGGCCCCGGCCCCGGCCCCCACCCTGCCGCCGGTCCCCCACCAGCGCGAGACGTCCCCCTCCCTCTGACGGTCCGGCC
>NZ_JBEZVK010000090.1:0-19813 GCF_040636955.1 Streptomyces sp. NPDC032472 | reverse complement strand
GGCGAGGCTGGATCTGCCGGACCCCGGCTGCGATGGCGGTGGCCGACGATGGTTCGCCATGGGCGTGCGACAGCCGTCGCAACCGCTGAGCACGCTCAGGCCGCGGGTCTCTACCGGCGTACGACCGTACTGGCTCCCGCGGCCGACGAGGCGGCGTGGGCCGCACCGACACGCCCAGGCCCCGGCTACGGGGCCGAAGAGGCGGCGTGGGCCGCACCGACACGCCCAGGCCCCGCGGGCGGGTTCGGCCACCGGGCCGGGGTCAGGTGCGCTTTGCTTGCAGGAAGCGCTGGAGGCGGGTCCACGGCCAGGCGTTGACGACGTCGTCCTTCGTCAACCAGCCGCGCTGCGCGGTGCCCACCCCGTACCGGAGGTACGGCAGGTGCACGGTGGCGTGGGCGTCGGAGTCCACCGCGAACTTCACCCCGTACCGCTTCGCCCGCAGGACGTCCTCGTCGCACAGGTCCAGCCGCTCCGGATGCGCGTTGATCTCCAGGGCGGTGCCGGTGCGCGCGCAGGCTTCGAAGACGGCGTCGAAGTCGGCGTCCACCCCCGGCCGCTTGCCGATGCGCCGGGTGGTGGGGTGGCCGATGACGGCGACGTACGGGTTCTCGCAGGCCCGCAGGATCCGCGCGGTCATGGCCTGCCGGCTCTGGCCGAAGTGGGAGTGCACCGAGGCCACGCACAGGTCGAAGTCCGCGAGGAAGTCGTCCGGCCAGTCCAGGCCCCCGTCCGGGCCGATGTTGAGCTCGGTGCCGTGCAGCAGCCGCATCCCGCGCACGGTGCGGTCCAGGGCGCGGACCTGCGCGCGCTGCGCGAGGATCTTCTCCTTGGTCATGCGCTGCATGGACAGGTCGGGGGCGTGGTCGGTCACCGCGTAGTACGCGTACCCGCGGGCGGCAGCGGCGGCCACCATGTCCTCCAGCGAGGCGAGCCCGTCGGTGAGGTCGGTGTGGGTGTGCAGGTCGCCCCTGATGTCGCGCTCGGTCAGCAGCTCGGGCAGCTCGTCGCGCAGGCCGGCCGCGATCTCCCCGCGGTCCTCGCGCAGGGTCGGCGGGATCCAGGGCAGGCCGAGCCGGGCGTAGACCTCCTCCTCCGTCTCGGAGGCGAGGCTGTCGCCGCTCTCGGCGTCGAAGAGCCCGTACTCGGACAGCTTCAGGCCGTGGCGGACGGCCAGCTCCCGGGTGCGGATGTTGTGGGCCTTGGAGCCGGTGAAGTACTGCAGTCCCGCGCCCCAGGAGGCGGGCGGCAGCACCCGCAGATCGACCTGGAGGCCGGAGGCCGTGCGGACGGAGGTCTTCTTGGCCCCGTGCGCGATGACCTCGGCGGTGTGCGCGAGGCGGGTGAGGGCCGTCATGAACGGCGCCGAGCCGTCGGCCGCGACCAGGATGTCGATGTCCCCGATGGTCTCGCGCATGCGGCGCAGCGAGCCGGCGTACGTGCACCGCACGCATCCGGGGATCCGCTCCATCTCGCCGACGATCTCCTCGGCGAGCTCCATGGCGGCGTCGAGGAGGATCCGGTCGCCGGACTGCCGGAGCAGGGCGATGCCGTGGAGGATGGCCTGTTCGGTGCGCTCGCCGAAGCCCTTCAGGTCGCGCAGCCGCTCCTGGTCGATCGCGGCCTCCAGCTCCGGTACGGAGGAGATGCCGAGCTCCCGGTGGAGCACGAGGGCCTTGCGGGGGCCGAGGCCGGGGATGCGGGTGAGTTCGCGCACTCCGGCCGGGACGGCGGACCGGGAGGCGTCGATGTCGGGGACGTGCCCGGTCCGCAGGTACTCCACGACCTTGTCCGCGATGGACTTGCCGACGTTCGGGATCTCCCGCAGGCCCTTGGCGTCGAGCCGGGCGATGTCGACAGGGTGGCCGCCGATGGCGCGGGCGGCCTTCTCGTACGCGCGTGCTTTGAAGGCGTCCGCGCCGCTGATGGCGATCAGTTCGGCGTACTCCCGGAGCAGCGCCTCCACCTCTTCGTTGGCCCGGCTCATACCTCCAGGGTGCTCCCGGGCCGCTCTGCGGGCGCGTTCGTCCTGACGCCGGTCCCCCGTTCAGGGCGCCGCGGCCGCCTTGGCGCGGAAGGTCTGCCGGTAGGTCGCGGCCGCCGCCCTGCCGCTGGCCGGTCTGACGGCGTGGCAGGCCCTGGTCGACACCGCGGACGTGCAGCCCGGGCAGCGGGTGCTGGTGCACGCGGCGGCCGGCGGCGTCGGCCACCTCGCCGTCCAGATCGCCAAGGCCCGCGGCGCGTACGTGATCGGCACCGCCAGCGCCGCCAAGCACGGCTTCGTCCGTTCGCTCGGCGCGGACGAGGTCGTCGACTACCGCACGGCCGACTTCGCCGAGACCGTGACCGGCGTGGACGTGGTCCTCGACACCATCGGTGGCGCGTACGGGCCGCGCTCGCTGCGGACCCTGCGCCCCGGCGGGCTCGTGGTCTCGCTCGCCTCCCCGGCCGAGGCCGCGCTCGCCGACGAGGCCGCCCGGCACGGCGTCCGGGCCGTGTTCCTGGCCGTGGAGGCCGACCACGCGGGCATGCGGGCCCTCGCCGACCTCGCCGAACGCGGTGCGCTGCGCCCGCACATCGCGGAGGTGCTGCCGCTCGCGCAGGCGGGCAGGGCGGACGAGCTCTCCCAGTCCGGCCGCACCAGCGGCAAGATCGTCCTGACCACCGCAGCACACCGCCCGGCCACCGGAGGAGACCCGCGCTGACGACGTACGTACCGGTCCCCGGCGCGTGGCACGGCGCCGGGACCTTCGAGCCCCTCGCCCGCGCCCTGCGGGTCGGCGGCCTAGGCTGGGGGCATGGCCGGCAGTGCCGTCGCGGTCTTCCTGTGCGGTGACGTCATGCTGGGGCGCGGCGTCGACCAGATCCTGCCGCATCCGGGCGATCCGGAGCTGCGGGAGGGGTACGTCAAGGACGCCCGCGACTACGTGGAGCTGGCGGAGGCGGCGGGCGGCGTGCTGCCGCCCCTGCCCGTGGGCTTCGACTGGCCGTGGGGGGACGCCCTCGCGGCGCTCGATGAGGCCGCGCCCGACGCGCGGGTGGTCAACCTGGAGACCAGCGTGACGCGCAGCGGCGATTTCGCCCCCGGCAAGGCGGTGCACTACCGCATGAACCCCGAGAACCTGCCCTGTCTGGCGGCCGTCCGCCCCGACGTCTGCGTGCTGGCCAACAACCACGTCCTGGACTTCGGCCGGCGCGGGCTGCGCGAAACGCTTCGTACGCTGGCGCGGGCGGGCCTGGTGACGGCCGGGGCGGGGCAGCACGCCGAGGCGGCGGCCCGGCCGGCCGCCGTGCCCCTGGCGGGCGGCGGCCGGCTGCTGGTCTACTCCTTCGGAATGCCGTGCAGCGGGGTCCCGCCCGACTGGGCCGCGACCCCCGACCGCGCGGGCGTGGCATACGTCGGCGACCCGGCCGGGGCCGCCGCCCGCGGGGTCGCGGCACGGGTACGGGAGGAGAAGCGGCCCGGCGACATCGCGGTGGCCTCCGTCCACTGGGGTTCCAACTGGGGGTACGAGGTCCCGGGCGACCGGGTCGCCTTCGGCCGTGCCCTGGTCGACGCCGGTGTGGACATCGTGCACGGCCATTCCTCGCACCACCCGCGGCCGCTGGAGCTGTACCGGGGCAGGCTGATCCTGTACGGCTGCGGGGACTTCATCGACGACTACGAGGGCATCAGCGGCTACGAGCGCTACCGCGACGACCTGCGCCTGCTGTACCTGGTCTCGGTGGACCCGGACTCCGGGCGGCTGCGCGGCCTGCGGATCACGGTGTTCCAGGCCCGGGCGCTGCGGCTGCGGCACGCCTCGCCCGAGGACGCCTCCTGGGTCCGGGAGCTCCTCGGCCGGATCGGCTCGGGCCTGAACGAACGGCCCGACAGCGCCGACCCACCGGACACCTGGACCCTCGTACCGACCTGAAACGCCCCTACCGCGGCGTTCTGGCCCCCTGCGTCGCGCGGCGGCACACTGAGCGGTACCGGCTCCGCAGACCGAGGAGTGTTCGTGCCCGTACCGCCCGCGCCGCCCGTACCGATCGTCATCGACTGCGACCCGGGGCACGACGACGCCCTCGCGATCATGTTGGCGGCGGGTGATCCGGCCGTGGATCTCCTCGCGATCACCACGGTCGCCGGCAACCAGACGCTCGCCAAGACGACCCTGAACGCCCGCCGCGTCTGCACGGTCGCCGGAATCACCGGCGTGCCGGTCGCGGCGGGCTGCGACCGGCCGCTCGTCCAGCCGCTGGCCGTGGCGGACGACGTGCACGGCGTGTCCGGGCTCGACGGGCCGCGGTTCCCCGAGCCCTCGGTCGACGTGGCGCCCGAGCACGCCGTGGACCTGATCCACCGGATCCTGCGGGACCACCCGGAGCCGGTCACCCTCGTGCCCACCGCACCGCTGACCAACATCGCGCTGCTGCTGACCCGTTACCCCGAGGACGCGGCCCTGATCCGCGAGATCGTCCTCATGGGGGGCTCCACGGAGCGCGGGAACCGGTCCCCGGCGGCCGAGTTCAACGTCCAGGCCGATCCGGAGGCCGCGGACATCGTCTTCCGCAGCGGTGTCCCGCTGACCATGTGCGGGCTCAACGTCACCCACCAGGCGCTCGCCACGGCCGAGGTGCTGGCCCGCTTCACCGGCCTGGGCACCGAGCTCGGGCGGATCTGTGCCGATCTGCTGACGTACTTCGCCTCGACCTACCGCGAGTTGTGGGGCTTCCCGGACCCGCCGCTGCACGATCCCGTGGCCGTGGCCAGGGTGATCGACCCGGGGATCGTGGGCTGCGTGGAGGCCAATGTGGTCGTGGAGCTCCAGGGCCGCTACACGCGCGGCGCGACCGTCGTCGACCTGCACGGACGCACGGACCGGCCGGTGAACGCGCGGGTGGCGACGACCTTGGACGCCGACCTGTTCTGGGACCGGGTCGTCGCCGCCGTCTCCGTACTCGGCCGCCGCGCGCACTGAGGCTCGTCCCACAGAGGTCGTGCAGTCGCCGCTGAACGGCTCAGCCGGTACGGCGCCATTCGCCACAGCGAGATCACTCCACTGCTGCTGCCCCCTCCAGCCGGTCAGGGAGGGATCCCGAAGCGAAGGCGAGGATGTCGCCGACCGCTTCGCGCAAGGTACCGAAGTGGCGATGCACGCCGTCCACCGCTGCGGGGGTGTTGACGCCCCACACCGTCATCCCCGCACGCAGCCCAGCCTGCACCCCAGAGGGGGCGTCCTCGATGACCAGGCAGTCCTTCGGCTGGGCACCAAGCCGTGCGGCTGCCTGCAGATACGGCACCGGCGACGGCTTGCCTTCCTCCACGGCGGCCGCGTCCACCACGACCTCTGGGACCGGCAAGTCCGTCCGTGCGAAACGGCCACGCACTCGGTGCTCATAGTTGGACGTAACCAGCGCCCAGGTCCCGGGCTGCAAAGCGTTGAGCAGTTCCGAGGCACCGTCGAAAGCCGCATAGGCCCCGGTGCGGACGTCCTCGTCCTCCAACTCGTGCAACGCGGCAAGGCACTTTTGCGGATCCTGGTCCGGAGCGATCTGCGCGAAGGTCTCCATCGGCCGGGTTCGCAGCGCCACTCGATGGACCTCATCAGGGTCCAGCCCGTATCGCTTTGCCCACGTTCGCCAGACCAGGCGCTGATTGTCCAGGGCATCGATCAACGTGCCATCGACATCAAACAGGACGTACCTCACGGCACCAGACGGGCGGGGTTCACCGATCACGTGCCGATCATGCCATCAGGCCCCGAACAGCCAGTTTGCGGGACCGCCCTTGGGCACGGTACCGAAGGAGCTCAGAGCACCTTGAGGCACAACGTCACGGTGCCGTGGAGGGCTTGGACCGAGCTCGTGTTGCACTGGTCGCGCTTGTTGGGGCCGAGGATCCGGGAAATCTGCACGAGGTGGTCGCGGCCGGAGGGGATGCGGGAGTCGGCGCAGTTCCAGCCTTCCAGCAAGTGGATGGTGTCCAGCTTGCCGCCATTGCCGTCGCCGAGCACGCAGTCGCCGACACGGAATTGGCGGTCGATGCACAGGGTGATGTCAGGGGAGCCGCCGTGGTGGACCCATTCTGCACTGCCTCCGTTGGGAGGGCCTGGGCACTCAGTGCCGGTGGGCACCACCTTGGTGACTCGGTAGTACGCGTTCCACGCGTCGCAGGGCACCGTGTTCGGCTTGAAGGTGTCGTTCGGCTGGCTGAGGGTGAAGTCACCCGGGGCTCCGTCTCCTACGTGGAAGCAGTCGCCCTCCCGCACCGCCGCGAAAGCCTGGCTGACGGCGTCCGGGGTGGGGCTGGGCGTGGGCGTCGCCGTGGGGCTGGGTGTGGGGCTGGGTGTCGGGCTGGGGCTCGCGGGGGGGGAGAGGGGGTGGGGCTGAGAGTGGTGGTGGAGCCTGACCTGGCGGCGGCCTGCCGGTGGGAGAAGGAGGGCAGGCCGGCGAAGTCGAGGGCGGCGAGCAGGCCGAGGACGAGGACGAGGACCACGCACGCGACGCCGATCCATGCGGGGTTGGGGCCGAAGCGCCTTCGTTGTGGGGACGATTCGTTGGGACGGCCGTTGCCGGGACCTCCCGGCGTCCTCCCCTCGCTGGGACCGGGATCAGAAGGAGGCGGCGGTAACGGGGCCGGCAGGGGCTGCACTTTGCGTTCGGCGATCATCGTCGTGACCGGCGCGGGGAGCCATGGGACGGCCGTCTGGGCGGAGTTGGTGAGTTCCCTGATGATGTCGGCCACCTCGGGGCGGTCCCCGGGGCTCTTGGCCAGGCAGCGGTGCACCAGATCCGCCAGGTGGGCGGGCAGGCCGGTCAGGTCGGGTACGTCGTGGACGATGCGGTAGACGATCGCTTCGGCCGAACCAGTGCCGAACGGGCTACGGCCGGTGGCGGCGAAGGCCAGGACGAGTCCGAGGGAGAACACGTCGCTGGGTGGGCCTGTCTTGTGGCCGCGTGCCTGCTCCGGGGACATGAACGACGGGGTGCCGACCACTGCGCGGGAGAGGGTGGGGGATGTGGCGTCCAGTGTGCGGGTGATGCCGAAGTCGATGACGCGGGGGCCGTCGGCGGCCAGGATCACGTTGGAGGGTTTGAGGTCGCGGTGCACCAGGTTGCAGGCATGGATCGCACGGAGCCCCTCGGCCAGTCCCGCTCCCAGCACGGCGATCCCCTCCGCGGGCAGCGGGCCGTGCGCCTCGACGGCCTGGTGCAGGGACGGGCCGGGTATATAGGCGGTGACCAGCCACGGCGGGTCGGCATCGGGGTCAGCCTCGACCACCTGGGCGGTGTAGAACCCGCCGACCCGGCGGGCGGCCTCGACCTCCATGGCAAACCGGCGTCGAAATCCGGGATCGCCGGCCAGCTCGGGCCGCACCAGCTTGACCGCGACCGGGCGGCCGCCAGGAGAGCGCCCCAGGAACACCTGCCCCATCCCGCCACCGCCCAGCCGCCCCTCCAGCCGAAACTCGCCTACTGCGTGCGGATCACCCTGCCGCAGCGGCTTCGGCCAGACCGGGGAGTTCACCGCACCCCCGCATTCATGTCTTGGGCGCGTTCCGACACGCGGTAGACCGTCACCCGGCCGGGGTGGATGCGGTCCTCGGCGACACCGACGCCGACGCCGACGCCGACGCCGAGAAGGATGCTGCGCTGGGCGGTGCGGTTTTGTGTGTCGAGCGAATACTTGGCGTAGCCGATGGATTCGTTCACGCCGCGAGTGTACGAATAGCCCCCGTTTACCGTACAGATCGGGGAACGGGGGCTATCGACCAACCCGCTTTGCGGACACGCCTCAGCCGAGGGTGATGTTGTCCCCTCGGACGGTGATCTTGGCCGGGGCGAGCGGCCGGCTGGCGGGGCCGCCCGCGACCGAGCCGTCGGAGATCTTGAACAGGCTCTGGTGGCAGGGGCAGACGATGTTCTCGTCCTTCACCGAGCCCACCAGGCAGCCCTGGTGGGTACAGGTCGCCGAGAAGGCCTTGAACTGGCCCGCCGCGGGCTGGGTGACCACCACCTTCTGGTCCTTGAACACCTTGCCGCCGCCGACCGGGATGTCCGCGGTGCGTGCGAGGACCTGGCCGCCGCCGGGCGCCGCCGCTCCGCCGGTGGTGCCCGAGGGGTTGCCCTGGCCGCCGTTCTGCGCACCGCCCTGTGCGTCGTTCTGCGCACCCGAGGCGCCCGAGGCGTCCGAACCGCCGTCGGCGCCGCAGCCGCTCAGGGCGGCGCCCGCCAGTGTGGCGGCGCCCGCCGCGAGTACCGTGCGCCGGCGCGTCGTGTCGCCCATGACCGTGTCTCCTTCTCGTCCCGGAAGCGGACCGGGGCATCATGTGCACTCCCCGGTCTCAGGAGGAACACGCTAGGGCGCGGCAAACGGTTCGAAGCAGGGGTTGTCGAATTCGATCAAACCTTCCCGGCCGCGCGTCAGGCCAGGTCCTGCGGCAGCTCCGGGTGCACCGTGAAGAGGCCCATCGCCCCGGTGATCTCGAACATGCGGGCCACGGGCGGCCGCAGGCCGGCGAGCTCCAGGGTGGTGCCGGCCGCCTTGGCGTCCAGCCGGCCCTTCAACAGGATGTTGAGACCGGTCGAGTCGCAGAACATCAGCCCGGTGCAGTCGACGACGACCCGTTCGGCGCCGTCCTGGCCGAGGGCCTGCTCGAGCGCCCTGCGCAGCGGCTCCGGGCTGTCGTGGTCCAGCTCCCCCGCCGCGACCACGACGACGACGTCGCCGCGCCGGCGCAGCGTCGCGGTCAGTCCGGGCCCGTCGCCGCTGCCGTCCGTCCCGTACGCATCCACTGCCATGCGGTACTCCGGTTTTCGTTGCGGGCCTCTGCGGTCCCCTCCGCGACGATACTCCCCCGCCGCCCCCGCGCGCCGGACGGCGCGGCGCGGCGACCCGGCGGCTCCGCGGTGCGGGTCGCGTTGCGCGGGCCCGGCCCAGGGGGCAGGGTCGAGGAGGCGGTCCGGTCGACGAGGAGGAGCCGACGATGCCGATTGCCACGGTCAACCCCGCGACGGGCGAGACGGTACGCACCTTCGACGCGCTGGGGCCCGACGAGATCGAGCGGTGCCTCGCCGACGCCGCCCGGGCCTTCGCCTCGTACCGCACGACGGGCTTCGCCGAGCGGGCGACGCTGCTGAAGCGGGCCGCGGACCTGCTGGAGGCCGACAACGAGGCCATCGCCCGGACCATGACCCTCGAGATGGGCAAGCCGCTCGGTGCGGCCCGGGCCGAGGCCGCCAAATGCGTGAAGGCCATGCGCTGGTACGCCGACCGCGCCGCGGCGCTGCTCGCCGACGAGCATCCCGCCGACTCCGACGTCCGCGACAGCGGGGCCGCGGCCGTCCGGGCGCACTACCGGCCGCTCGGGGTGGTCCTCGCGGTGATGCCGTGGAACTTCCCGCTGTGGCAGGTGGTGCGGTTCGCTGCGCCCGCCCTGATGGCGGGCAACGTCGGGTTGCTCAAGCACGCCTCGAACGTGCCCCAGACGGCCGTCTACCTGGGCGAGCTCTTCGAGCGGGCGGGTTTCCCGCACGGCTGCTTCCAGACCCTGCTGATCGGTTCGGACGCCGTGGAGGCGGTGCTGCGCGACAAGCGGGTCGCCGCGGCGACGCTGACGGGCAGCGAGCCGGCCGGGCGGGCGGTCGCCTCGACGGCGGGCGACGAGGTGAAGAAGACGGTCCTGGAACTGGGCGGCAGCGACCCCTACATCGTGATGCCCTCGGCCGACATCGAGCAGGCCGCCAAGACGGCGATCACCGCGCGTGTGCAGAACAACGGGCAGTCCTGCATCGCGGCCAAGCGGTTCATCGTGCACGCCGACGTGTACGACGCGTTCGCGGAGCGGTTCACCGCCGGGATGAAGGCGCTCAGCATCGGCGACCCGATGCTGGAGTCCACCGACGTGGGCCCGCTCGCCACCGAGAAGGGCCGCGCCGACCTGGAGGAGCTCGTCGACGACGCGGTACGGGCCGGGGCGGACGTGCTGTGCGGCGGGCGGCGCCCGCCGGAGCTGCAGCAGGGCTGGTACTACGAGCCCACCGTGCTGGCCGGCATCACCGGGGACATGCGCATCGACCTGGAGGAGACCTTCGGGCCCGTCGCCACGCTGTACCGGGTGGCGGACCTCGACGAGGCCGTGGAGCGGGCCAACCACACGCCGTTCGGGCTCAGCTCGAACGTGTGGACGCGCAGCGACGAGGACATCGCGCGGTTCGTCCGCGACCTGCAGGCGGGCGGCATCTACATCAACGGCATGACCGCCTCGCACCCCGCCCTGCCGTTCGGAGGCGTCAAGCGCTCGGGCTACGGGCGCGAGCTGTCGGGGCACGGGATCCGCGAGTTCTGCAACGTCACCACGGTCTGGCAGGCACCGGCCTGACCCGGGCGGCCGCCGCCGAACTGCTGAACCCGGGCTCCGGCAGGCGTCGCAGCGCCGCCGAGGGGGCACGCAGCTCGGGTGAGACCTCTCGAAACGTCCGAAGCCTCCGAGGCGTCCGGAGCACCCCTGGCGGCGGGCGCGCGGCGGCCGGCCGGCTCCCGGCGGGCCCTGCTCGCCGCGTGCGTGGGCAACCTCGTCGAGTGGTACGAGTTCGGGGTGTACGGCTGCCTGGTCACGGTCCTGGCGGAGAACTTCTTCGCCTCCGGTGCGGCCGGGACGGGCGGAGCCGCCGCGCTGGTCGCGACGTACGCCTCCTTCGCGCTCGCCTTCTTCTTCCGGCCGGCCGGGGCCCTGCTGTTCGGGCGGCTCGGCGACCGGCTCGGCCGGCGCCCCGCCCTCGTCGCCTCCGTCACCGTCATGACGCTGGCCACCACGGCGATCGGGCTCCTGCCGACCCGGGCCGCGATCGGCGCGGCCGCGCCCGTGCTGCTGACGGTCCTGCGGGTGCTCCAGGGGCTCTCCGCGGGCGGCGAGTTCGGCGGTGCGGTCTCCGTCTTGACGGAGACCGCACCCGCGGGCCGGCGCGGCCGGCAGGGGGCCTTCCAGTCCTTCACCGTTGCGCTCGGCCTGCTCACCGGCGCCTCCACCGCCGCGGCGCTCGCGACGGTGCTGTCCGCGGACGCCCTGTACGGGTGGGGGTGGCGGGTGCCGTTCCTGCTGGCCCTGCCGCTGGGCGCGGTCGCGCTCTGGCTGCGTACGGGGCTGGTGGAGCCGGAAGCGCCCCCGCAGACCGTATCCGGCGCAGCGGCGGCCGTACCGCCGCCGCGTCCCGCGGAGCTCGTGCGCGCGGTGGTGCTGGGCATCGGCCGGGTCATGGGATGGTCGGCGGCCGGGTACGCCTTCCTCGTCGTGCTGCCGGCGCATCTGCAGGCGGCGCTCGGGGCGTCCGTACGGCAGGCGCTGCTCGCGACGGCGCTGGCGAACCTGGGCTTCGCGGCGTCGATCCTGCCGGCCGGGGCGCTCAGCGACCGGATCGGGCGGCGGCCCGTGATGCTGGGCGGCGCCCTGTCGGTGGTGCTGCTCGCCGTACCGCTGCTGCACCTGCTGGAGTCTGCGTCCGCCTCGCTGTGGGCCAAGGCGGGGGCGGTGCTGCTCGCGGGCGCGCTGGTCGGCCTGCTGGCCGGGCCCGGGCCGGCCATGCTCGCCGAGATGTTCCCCCGCTCGGTGCGCTGCACCGGCCTGGGCGTGGCGTACGCCCTGGCCAATGCGGTGTTCTCCGGCTGCGCGGGGCTCGTCATCACCACGCTGACCGCCCGGACGGGAGACACCGCCGTGCCCGCCTACTACGCCGCCGGCGCCTGCGCGCTGAGCACGCTCGCGCTGCTGACCCTGCGCGGCCACGACCACCGGGAGCCGCTGCGATGAGGGTGATCGGGCTGATGTCGGGGACCTCGTACGACGCCGTCGACGCCGCGGCGGCCGACCTGGAGCTCTCCGGGGCGGACGGCACGCTGCACCTGACCCCGCTGGGCATGGTCAGCGCCCCTTACCCAGCCGACGTACGGGAGGCGCTCGCCGCGGCCCTGCCGCCCGCGCAGACGACCCTGGCCGACGTGTGCCGCCTCGACACGCGGATCGGGCAGGCCTTCTCGGCGGCGGCGGCCCGCGCCGACCGGGAGCTGTGCGCCGGGCGGGCCGAGCTGGTCGCCTCGCACGGGCAAACGGTGTTCCACTGGGCCGAGGACGGGCGGGTGCACGGCACGCTCCAGCTGGGCGAGCCCGCCTGGATCGCCGAGGGCAGCGGCTGCCCCGTCGTCTCCGGGTTCCGGCCGCGCGACGTCGCGGCGGGCGGACAGGGCGCCCCGCTGGTGAGCCTGGTCGACCTGATGCTGCTGCGCGGGCGGCCCGGTGTGCCCGCCGCCCTGAACATCGGCGGGATCGCCAACCTGACGGTGCTGCCCGCCGCCGGCGAGCCGCTGGCGTTCGACACCGGGCCCGGGAACGCGCTGATGGACGCCGCGGTCCGGGAGGTGACCGGCGGGCGGCTCGCGTATGACGAGGGCGGTGCGATCGCCGCCGCGGGGCGGGTCCACGAGCCGCTGCTGCGGCGGCTGCTCGCGGAGCCCTACTACCGGCTGCCGGCGCCCCGGACCACCGGGAAGGAGCTGTTCCACGCGGGCTACCTGCGCGAGCACCTGGCCGACTGCGGCGACGGCACTCCGGCCCCGCAGGACCTCGTCGCGACCCTGACCCGGCTGACCGCCCGCACGGTGGCCGACGCGCTGCGGCCGTTGGGGGCCACGGAGGTGTTCGTGTCGGGCGGCGGCGTGCGCAACCCGGTGCTGATGGGGATGCTCCGCGACGAGCTGGCGTGGGCCACGGCCGTGCGCCCCTCGGAGGAGCTGGGGCTGCCGGCCGCGGCGAAGGAGGCGTACGCGTTCGCCGTCCTGGGCTACCTCACCCTCCACGGGCTGCCGGGCAACGCCCCGCGGTGCACGGGCGCCGGCGGGCCGCGCGTCCTGGGGTCGCTGACGCCGGGCTCCCGACCGCTGCGGCTGCCGGAGCCGCCGGTGCGCGCCCCGCACGCCCTGTCGGTGCGCGAGCCGGCGGGCGGGTGAGAGGCGCCCGGGGCGGGGTACGCGTCAGAGCGGGGCGGCGTCGAGGAGGTGGGGGCCGTTGTTGCGGACGCTGTTGACCGCGGTGGACACCGGGCGCACTTCGAGGCGGCCGCCGGCCGGGGTGTGGAGCAGGGCGCGCAGGGCGTGGACGTCCTGGTGGGCGGGGTCGAGCCAGGCCGCGTAGTCGTCGGGGTCCAGGGCAAGCGGCATCCGGGGGTGGATCCGGCCGGCCGCGTCCTCCGCTTCGGTGGTGATGATCGTGGCGGTGGCGAGCCAGGCAGCGGGGTCCTCGTCGTCGGCCACGGCCGGATCGCGCCAGAACTCGTACAGCCCCGCCATGGCCATCACCCCGGCGTTCTCGGGCGTGATGAAGTACGGCTGCTTGTAGGCCTTCGCCCCGGCGGTGGCGGGCACGGCCTGCCACTCGTAGAAGCCGTCGGCGGGCAGCAGACAGCGCCGCCGGGTGAAGGCCCGGCGGTAGGCCGGCTTCTCGTGGACCGTCTCCACCCGGGCGTTGATCATCCGGGCGCCGCCGGAGGCGTCCTTGGACCAGGAGGGGACCAGCCCCCACCGCAGGGGGCGCAGGCGCCGTTCGATGGCCCCGGTGTCGTGGTCCGGGCGCTCCAGGACGGCCCAGACCGGGTCGGTGGGGGCGACGTTCCAGCTGGGCGCGAGGGCCTCCCGTGGGTCCCATCCGGCCTCGAACAGGCCGGCCAGGTCCTCGGGGGCGCGGGATGAGGCGTACCGGCCGCACATGGCATCCACTGTGCCATCTCGGGGGGGCGTGATTCTCAGCCTCGCCGGCGTTTGAGGCGCGGGTCTGGGTCAGCGCCCCAGAAAACCCGGCTCCGCCGGGCACAGGGCACCGACAGCCGCAGCCGACGGCGGGCGGCCGGGGCCGGACCGGCGCCGCGGGCGCGGGGAACAAGGAGGGGTACGTGCCCGCAGCCACCGGGGCGGCCGCCCGGGCCGCTCACCGCAGGCGGTCGCCGTCTCCAGCGTAGGCCGCACCCGCCCCGCCCCGACACCCGTACGGGACCGCCGGACCGCCGGGAAGGCCCCCCGATCGCCCCTCCGAGCTGGCGCGGGGCACGGGCGCGGGCGAGCATCGCGGCATGGAAAGCACCTCGTTCACCGACATCGACGCCCTGGTCCGCGACGGCAAGGTCGTCATGTCCGCGGACGACGGCACGGTCGTCGCCGCGGTACAGGACGCACTGCGCGCCGGCCGCTCCGTGACCTTCTACCTCTCCCGGGCCCAGGCCGCGGCGGTCAAGGCCTGGTACTGGACGCCCCAGCGGGTCGAGAGCCGCGGCATGGAGCCGGTGTCCCGCGAGGAGCGGGAGCGGATCACCTCGGAGCTGGGGATCAAGGACATCGGGCCGGCCCACTCCAACCGCATCGCGTGCGAGTGCGGCGCGCAGTACGGGGCCTTCGAGTTCGTCGAGCAGGGCATCGCCGAGCACGGCCGGAAGGCCGTCGATGCCGTGCTGGACCTGGAGTACGCCTACGTCCTGCGGGTGAACCCGGTGACGCCCGCCGTCTGCTCCGTCTGCCGCACCACCGTGATCGTCGGCCACGAGTACGACATGGCGAGCAGGTACGGCTGCTCCCGCTCGGAGGGCAGTTTCCCCTTGTGAGCCTGCGGCGGGCCGCAAGCTAGGAGACGAACTCCTCGTCGCCGTAGCGCACCTTGGCGCTGTTCCAGTCGACGCCGAGCCGGGTCACGAAGCACTGGGCCAGCGGCAGTTCGGTGAGCGGGGCCACGAGGACGAGGCGGCCGTCGAGGGTCACCGACCCGCCGCCGAGCCGTTCCCGGGCCTCGGGATCGGCGAGCAAGGCCTCGCGCAGGCGGGCCGCGGAGACGCCGGCGGCTTCGATCTCGACCGCGTCGGTCTCCGGGGCGGTGCGCGGCAGGCAGCGGAAGGTCAGGACCGCCTCCTGGTCGTAACTCTTGCGGACGGTGTCGGCGAGCTGGTGCAGGCCGTCCGCGCCGACCCGGTTGACGTCGAACTTCCGGGAGCGCTCGTACGTGGTCTGCTGCAGGTCGCCGGACCAGAACACCCCGTCCAGCAGGGTCGAGCCGAGCGGAGTCGCGCCGTCGGTGCGGATGATCGTGCGGACCTCGCGGTCGAAGCCCCTCAGCCGGTCCTTCAGCCGTACGTCGTCCGGGTCCGTGATGAACGCCGTGTTGTTCGTCGCGAACAGCTCCGCTGCCACCGGGCAGTCGCGCGCCTCGGGAGCGGCCTGTGCGCTTCCCGCGCCCGCCGCCCCGAGGACCAGGACGCCGACCGCCACCAGGACACCCAGCCGTTGCTTCATCCCCGCACTCCCTGCCCGTCGCCGCACCATGACGGCGCTCACGCTACGGCCTGTGACGGGGCTTCAACCGCCGTGGCGCCGGCGTTGGCCGGAACGGGTGACGGGTGTGTCCGGTCGCGGTCGTGCGAGTGGTTCTGCCCGCGCGCCCCGCCGGGGGCGGGCGGGGCTACGGCCTGTTCATGGCCTGGCCGCCGATGTCGGCGACCCCCGCCAGCTGGCCCGTCCACCACGCCTGCGCCGCGCTGTGGTCCATCGACGCCCAGGCCGGGGTCTGCTCGACCTGGGCGCGGCCCAGCCGGCGCGCCAGCGCGACCAGGTCCCGGCCCGCGGGGCCGCGCGCCGCCTGGTACGCGGAGGTCAGCTCGGCCCAGGAGCCGGCGTCCCGCCAGGCGGTCTCGAAGGCGCTGGCGTCCTGGAGGGCCTTGGCGGCGCCGCTGGTGTTGTGCGGGCGGACCACGGTGGCCGCGTCTCCGGCGAGCAGCAGGCGCCCGGCGGCGATGCGTTCGGCGTCCAGGTCGTACAGGGGCTGGACGATGGTGTCCTGCGGCTCCGTCAGACGGAGCACCCCGGCCCAGTAGGGCGGGAACTGCCGCTCCAGCAGCTCGCCGAGGTGGGCCCGCAGTTCGTCGGTGACCCGGCCCGGCGGGAAGCTCGTCGGGTCGTCGTACGGCAGCCGGCCGGCCTGCGGCGGCGTGGCGTACAGGACCCAGTTGACCCGGAGGCCCTCCGGGCCGGGGATGCGGTAGACGACGCAGCTGCCGCCGGGGAAGCACACCGTGGTCACCGCGTCCGGGGACCAGTGCCCGGCGCCCGCCGCGGGGAGGCGGGCGGCGTCGAAGTTGCCGCGCCAGCAGACATATCCGGCGTACTGCGGGCGGGACTTCGGGGAGAGGGCCTCGCGCACCACCGAGCGGTAGCCGTCGGCGCCGACGACCAGGTCGTACCGTTCGACGCCGCCGTCCGCGAGCCGCACCTCGGCAGCGCCCTCGCCAGTGCCCTCGCCGCCGTCCGCGCCCGTCACCTCCGTCACGGCCGCGCCCTGCCGGTAGGCCACCGAGTCCGGCGTCGCCTCGCGCAGGCCCCGCCACAGCAGGCCCCAGTGGTAGGAGTGGAACGGGAAGGGCTGCTCCCAGAACGTCCGGCCGGCCGGTCCCGCCGCCTCGTCGCGGACCACCCAGGTGCGCCGGGCCAGCGGGTGCGCGGCGATCCCGGCGGGCAGGGCGCCGGTCGCGGTGAGTTCGGCGGCCCGCTCGTCGTGGATGCACAGTCCGACGCCGCGGTCGGCGAGCCGGCCGCGGGTGCGTTCCAGTACGAGCACCTCGTCGGCGCCCGCGCGCGCCGCCGCCGAGGCGAACGCACAGCCCGCGATGCTCCCTCCGACCACCGCGACCGTTCCGCCCCGCATGGCTGCTCCCTCCGCGCACTCGGTGTGGCCCGGTCCGCCACCTTACTGAGCGGGCCGGGCGCCGCGGGCGGATTCGTACGGAAGCCGCCGAAGTCGCCGGGGTCGCCGTCCCGTCAGCCGGCCAGGGCGGCCGACACGACCGACTGGGCCTCCTGCTGGACGCGGGTCAGGTGGTCGGCGCCGAGGAAGGACTCGGCGTAGATCTTGTACACGTCCTCGGTGCCGGAGGGGCGGGCCGCGAACCAGGCGTGCTCGGTGGTGACCTTGATGCCGCCGATCGCGGCCCCGTTGCCGGGGGCGTGGGTCAGTACGGAGGTGACCTGCTCCCCCGCCAGCGTGTCGGCCGTGACCTGCTCGGGCGAGAGCCGGCCGAGGACCGCCTTCTGCTCGCGGTCGGCGGGGGCGTCGATGCGGGCGTAGGCCGGCTCGCCGAACCGGGCGGTGAGGGCGGCGTACCGCTCGCTGGGAGTCTGCCCGGTGACGGCGAGCATCTCCGATGCCAGGAGGGCGAGGATGATGCCGTCCTTGTCGGTGGTCCACACCGAGCCGTCGCGGCGCAGGAACGATGCGCCGGCGGACTCCTCGCCGCCGAAGCCGAGCGTGCCCGCGGACAGGCCGTCGACGAACCACTTGAAGCCGACGGGCACCTCGACGAGCTCGCGGCCGAGGTCGGCGGCGACCCGGTCGATCATCCCGGAGGAGACCAGGGTCTTGCCGACGGCGGCGCCCTGGGGCCACTGGGCGCGGTGGCGGTAGAGGTAGTCGATCGCGGTGGCGAGGTAGTGGTTGGGGTTCATCAGTCCGCCGTCGGGCGTGACGATGCCGTGCCGGTCGGCGTCGGCGTCGTTGCCGGTGGCGATCTGGAACCGGTCCCGGCCCTCGATCAGCGAGGCCATGGCGTACGGGGAGGAGCAGTCCATGCGGATCTTGCCGTCCCAGTCCAGCGTCATGAACCGCCAGGTGGGGTCGGTGCTCGGGTTGACCACGGTCAGGTCGAGGCGGTGCTCCTCGGCGATCCGCTGCCAGTACGCCACGGAGGCGCCGCCGAGCGGGTCGGCGCCGATGCGCACGCCGGCGGTGCGTACGGCGTCCAGGTCGAGGACGGAGGGCAGGTCGCGCACGTAGGTGCCGAGGAAGTCGTACGTGCCGGTGGTCGCGGCGGCCCGGGCGCGGGTGTACGGGAGCCGGCGGACCTCCTTCAGGCCGCCGGTGATGATCTCGTTGGCGCGGTCCTGGATCCAGCCGGTGGCGTCGGAGCCGGCCGGTCCGCCGGACGGCGGGTTGTACTTGAAGCCGCCGTCCGCGGGCGGATTGTGCGAGGGGGTGACGACCACGCCGTCGGCCAGGCCGGAGGAGCGGCCGCGGTTGTGGGTGAGGATGGCGTGCGAGACGGCCGGGGTGGGGGTGTAGCCGTCGGCGGCGTCGACGAGGACGGTGACGCCGTTGGCGGCGAAGACCTCCAGGGCGGTCACCCGGGCCGGTTCGGACAGCGCGTGGGTGTCCGCGCCGAGGAACAGCGGGCCGTCGATGCCCTGTCCGGCCCGGTACTCGCAGATCGCCTGGCTGGTCGCGGCGATGTGGTCCTCGTTGAAGGCGGTCGCCAGGGAGGACCCGCGGTGGCCGGACGTGCCGAAGGCGACGCGCTGGGCCGGGTCCGCCGGGTCCGGGTGAAGGGCGTAGTACGCGGTGACGAGCCGTGCGACGTCGATCAGGTCGTCCGGGCCCGCCTGCTGCCCTGCTCGTTCGTTCGGCATGCGCCGGCTCCTCCGTACTGGTCCAAAGAACAACACTGGTCATTGTGTCGTCCCGGGATCCGGGCCGCACAGGTGGCCCCCCGGTCACGTGCGGCCCCGCGATGGCTCTGCGGTGGCCCCGCGGTGGGCCCGCGGGTGCACCGCGCGGGTGGCCCCGCGGGGTGCACCCGTGCGGTGGCGTCCGCCCCGGGGGCGGCTCAGCCGCCGGGGCGCAGGGCGGAGAGCTCGCGGTGCAGTGCGGAGAGGCGGCCCTCGACCGAGGCCGCCGCGGACCGTTCCCAGTCCGTCAGGTCGCGCAGGGCGTCGCGCACTTCCCGGTCGGGGGCCTCGGCCGGCCAGGCCTCGACCGTGCGGCGGCACACGGTGCTGTCCTGGTGCTCGCCCAGCAGGTCGTGGAGGGCGCCGAGGCCGCGCAGGGGGTGGCGCAGCAGGTCCGGGTAGGCGCGGGCGACGCTGCGGCCGGTGTCCAGGACCGGTTTGGCGGCCTTGCGGACCTCGTGCAGTTCGTCCGCCCGGGTCTCGGGGTCCGCGACGGCCGCGGCGGAGGCGAAGGCGTCCAGCAGCGGCTGCCAGGCCGCGCAGAACCAGCCGTGCAGGCGGGTGGCGGCGTCGGCGGCCACGGGGGTGTCGGCCTTCGCGTCGAGTGCGGCGACGAGCGAGCCGTAGCGGGGGCCGTCGAGGACGAGCAGCAGCTCGCATCGCGCCGGGCCGCGCAGCCCTTCGATGCGCCGGACGGCCCAGTGGGCCGGGCGGCCCCGCATCGCGGGGTGCGAGGCCACCCGGTGGGCGGTCTCGTCGAGGTGGCGGACCACGCCCAGGTGCGCGTTGAGCCAGGTGAACTCCCCCGACAGGCCGCCGGGTTCCGCGGCGGGCTCCGGGTGGTCGGGCTCGCGGTACTCGGGCTCGCGGCCCGCCTCGGCGGCGTCCAGCGTGTGCCATACGCTGCGCAGGCGGCGCGAGGCGGTTCGCATGGCCTTCACCGCGCCGGGCCGGTCCCTGCGGACGAGGGGCTCGCGCGAGACGAGCCGGTCCCGCTCCCGCTGCACGTACGCGCCGACGGCCGTCGCGGCCTCCACCCTCATCAGGGTTCCCATCAGCGTTTCCCTCCCCCAGGTGACGTGCGCGCCCGCCGGTCGGGCCGGAGCCGCCCATGGTGGGCACGGTCTACCCCGGAGGCGGCGTGCTGAACGCGGGGCGCGGGCAGTGCCTCCGAACGGGTCACGGCGCCGCCACGGGAGTGGCGTCCGGTGCGGGAGGGACGTCTGCTGCGGCAACGACGGCCGCCGCGGCGCAGCCGTTCCCCGTCCCGGCCGGCCCCGGGCGCCGCCCGGCCGGGACCAGGCGCCG
>NZ_JBEZVK010000089.1:0-20908 GCF_040636955.1 Streptomyces sp. NPDC032472 | reverse complement strand
GCCGCGGCCCGGTTGGCCGGCCGGCCCAGCGCCGCGCGGGAGGTCTCGCGCAACAGGACGGCCGCGCGGAAGGCGGCGGTGGCCGCGGCCCCGTGCCGGCGGCCGTAGAGCCGCACCCGGTTGAGGGTGAGCAGCGTCCACAGACGCGGGGAGACCTGCGAGTCCCCGCCGAGGTGGACGGCCGAGGCCTCGGGTTCGAGCCGGGTGGCGAAGCCGCGGTCGCGGGCCCGCAGGCAGTACTCGGTCTCCTCCGAGTACAGGAAGAAGGATTCGTCCCAGGCGCCGCAGGCGTCCAGGCAGTCACGGGAGAGGGCCATCAGCGCCCCGGTCGCCCAGTCGGTGACGGTCGCCCGCGCGTACGCCGACGGGTCGGTCACCAGCTCGCTCCACCGCGGGAAGCGGCCCGCCCGCCGGTTGCCGATCACCGCCTCGCCGAGGGCGCGCGTCACCCGGGATTCGCGGCGCAGCGAGTGCTGGAGCGTGCCGTCCTCCTCGTACAGCAGCGGGACGCTGATCCCGACGCGGCGGCCGCCGGACAGCGGGGCGTCGAGCGCGTCGACGAGGAGCCGGGCGCAGCCGCGCCGCATGCGGACGTCCGGGTTGCAGACCAGGGCGGCCCGGAGGTTGCCGTACCGGGCGGTGGCGGCGTCGAGGGCGGCGTTGACTCCGGCCGCGTAGCCGGCGTTGCGGCCGGTCTGGACGACCGTGGCGTCGGGGGCCAGCGACCGGACGAGGTCGACGGTGCCGTCGGCGGAGTCGTTGTCGGCGACGACCAGGTGCCAGTCGAGGCCGGCCATGCCCTCGGGCAGGGAGGCCAGGAACTCGGGGAGCACCCAGGCGCTGTTCCAGGTGACGACGAGGACGGCTACGGGACCGGGACCCGGGACGGGGTGGCGGGAGGACATGCGGGCTCCGTGGTTGGGGGCTGCGGCGTGGCACGCCGGAGGAAGCCGAGGTGGCTGCCCCCGGCGGCGATCGTCAGGAAGAACATCCCGGCGAACATCGGGAAGCTGAGGGCGTCGAAGGTGGCGCTGCTGACCAGGGCGACGAGGGCCGAGGCGAAGTAGGCCTGGCCGAGCTCGCGGTCGGACTCGCGGGTGGCGAGGCGGCGGACGGCGCCGCCCTGGTGGATCCCGGTGAGGAACAGCGCCAGGAGGGCGGCGAGGCCCAGCAGGCCCATCTCGGCCAGGGTCAGCATGTACTGGTTGTCGGTGAAGAAGTACAGGTCGGGGGTGAAGGTGCCCAGGCCCCGCCCGAACAGCGGGCGCTCCTCGAGGTAGGGCACGATCGCGGTGTACTTGACGGTGCGGGCCTGGGTGCTGCTGTCGGAGTTGGACAGGAACGACCCGAACAGCGTGGTGATGGTGCCGATCAGCCCGGGTACGAGGACCTTGAAGCAGGCGACCGAGCCGAGCAGCAGGCCGATCGCGGTCCAGCGGCGCTGCGGCTTCCAGCGCGGCACCATCACCAGCACCACGATGAGCGCGCCGATGATGGAGGTCCGCGAGACCGTCAGCGGCAGGGCGCCTCCCATCAGCACCACCGGTCCCCAGCGGCGCCAGGCGCGCAGGTGGGCGCGGACCGGGTCGAAGGCCTGCTGCACGGCGAAGGGCAGGAGCAGGGCGAGCATGCCGCCGAACTCCAGGGGCTGCGCCGTGGTGGAGCGGGGCCGGGTGAACGCCCCGCGGTCCAGGGTGGTGATCTT
This sequence comes from Streptomyces sp. NPDC032472, assembly GCF_040636955.1. Lineage (NCBI taxonomy): Bacteria > Bacillati > Actinomycetota > Actinomycetes > Kitasatosporales > Streptomycetaceae > Streptomyces > Streptomyces sp. NPDC032472. The sequence continues at coordinate 19,203 of NZ_JBEZVK010000089.1, read as the reverse complement.
CGCGACGCTCGACTGGAGGCCGGGGATGTCGATGTGTTCGGCGATGTTGCTGGCGGTGAAGAAGTCGTAGTAGCCGATGGCCGCGACGATCGCAGCCATCACGACGGCCCGGCGCAGCAGTACGTCGAGGCGGGCGCGGTCCTGGATGCCGGCGGTCACGAGCACCACGAGCGACACCCACACGAGCAGGCCGATCAGGCCGCGGTCGGCCCCGAGGACCTCCTTGTGGGAGCTGCCGCGGACCGCGTTGGCCAGGTACGAGGCCAGTACGGACACGGCGAGGAGCCACATCACGACGCGGGGCAGCCGGGTGCCGGGGGCGGGCCGGACGCGGCCGGTCATCCAGGTGGCCAGGTACCAGAACAGGCCCAGCAGCGCCCACACGTTGGCGGGGGTGCCGACCCCGCCCAGCCCGGGCAGGGTCAGGTTCGAGGGGATGAAGAAGGCCAGGGCCAGGTAGCCGGTGAGGACCGCGGCGGCGTCCAGCTGCCGGGTGCGGGGCCGGCGGCGCAGGCGCCGCTTCCTCGGCTGCTGCCCGGCCGCGGCCGCCGCGGCGGTGGCCTCGCGGCGTCGGCGGCGGAACGCCGCCAGGGTCTCGGTCACGAAGGAGAGCACGAATCCGGCGGTGAAACCGGCGATGACCACGGCCAGCACCTGTTGGTAGCGGCTCTTCAGCTGCGGCTTGGGGGTCTGCGGCAGCACGACGGGCGCGGTCTGCACGAAGTAGGCGGGCTCCACCTTGGAGGCGGCCTGCAGCGCGTTGAGCTGCTCCCCCGCGAACGTGGTGAGGGTGTTGGTCTCCTTGAGCACCTTGGCCCGGTCCGGGCCGGTGACGGTCAGGGTCAGCATCGGGCCCGAGGTGTTCGCGGCGAAGCCGACCGTGTACGGGTCGGTCACGCCGAGCCCCTGCAGGTCCCGCGCGGCGTCGGCGCCCGACAGGGTCCTGATCAGCACGTCCGCGGTCACGACCAGCGAACCGCCCGCGTTGGAGATGGGGTTGCCGAAGGCGGGGGCCAGCTCGGCCACGGCCGCGGAGTCCAGCAGGGCCACCGAGCTCTGGGACTGGTACTCCACGGGCACCGACCGGTACAGGTGCAGGCCCGCGAGGAGGCCGAGGAGGGTCAGGGAGACCATCACGTACCAGCGGCGCCGGAGCACCGCGACGATCTCGCCGATGCTCACGGGCGCCCCCCGCGCGGCCGGGAGCGAGCTACCGGAACCGATGGCGGGCCGCCGCGGGTCCTGGAAGGATCGAGCGCGACGGAAGGAATCCTGTGTCGCCTGGTGAGTTGTTCCGCACGCTGCGCCGCCGCTGGTACGTCCTCGTGGTCGCGGCCGTCCTCGCGGCCGCCGGGGCCGTACAGGTGCTCCGCCCCGAACCCACCTACGTGAGCTCGGCGATCGTGGTGGTCAAGCCGCCGGTGACCGGCGCCCACCCGAACCAGCTCGCCAACCTCCAGCCGCCGCTGGCCGCCGTCTCCTATGCGGCGGTGCAGCAGCTGGAGGCGCCGGCCGGGGCGGCCGAACTGCGCGCCGCCGGGGTGCGGGGCACGTACCGGCTGATCCCCCGCAACAGCGGCACCAGCGTCACCCCCCGCTATCTGATCCCCTCGCTCCAGGTGCAGGCCGAGCACGGCGACCCGGCCGCGGCCGACCGGGCCGTGAAGACGATCGCCGAGGTGTACACCAGGCACGTCGCGGACCTGCAGGCCGGGCAGCAGATCCCGGAGGCGGCCCGGATGAGCGTGTCCGTGCTGGTGCCGCCGACGCCGGTGGAGCAGACCGGCACCAAGAGCCGCGGGCTGGCCGGGGCGGCACTGCTGGCCGCGGTGTGCGGGGTGGCCGGCGCCCTGTGGACCGACCGCCTGCTGACGCGCCGGAACCGGCGCCGGCGCGAGGACGCCGACACCGGTTCCGGGGCCCCGGTGCAGGACCCGCCCGGGGGCCGGGTGCCGGTGGGTGCGCCGGCCCGCTGAGGAAGCGGGCCGGCGCTGCGGGGCTGCCCCGCGGAGGGGGCGGTGGTGCTGATGGTTCATCAAATCCCTCGGCGCTTCCAGGACTGCCACCACAGCCACTCGCGGCCCCGGTCGGCGACGGCCGAGAGCACCAGCGGCTGGAGGTACGGCATCGTGCGGGCCCCGATCCGCCGGCGCAGCCGCAGCGCCCGGTACTCGCCGAGCGAGGTGTAGCCCGGCAGGCACTCGGCGGCGAACGCCTCCAGCTCCTCGACCGGTACCACGGCGGTGCGGCCCCGGTCGTAGGCGCGGTAGGCCCGGCGCAGCGCGTACCGGGCGAGCCGGGTGCGGGCCGCGACCGACAGCCGGTCCTTGTCCGGCAGCAGGTCGCCGCACTTGTCCAGGACGGCGTCGAAGGCGACGAGGCGCTGGCGCAGGTCGTCGAGCTGTCCGCCGAAGTCGGTGGTGGACATGTTGTTGCCGTGGACGCGGTAGAAGGCCTGGTCGGCCCCGCGGACGTAGCCGACGTCGGCGTGCGCCGCGAGCCGCATCCACATCTCGATGTCGCCGGCGTGCGGGAGTTCGGGGTCGTAGCCCCCGACCTTGCGCTGGAGGCTGGTGCGGACGACCACCTCGGGCGAGGTGATGCACCCGGTGCCCTCGCGGAAGCGCCGCTCCAGCCACCAGTGCCCGGGGTAGACCACGGATCCGGTACTGCGGGTGCGGGCCGCGGGGAGCGGTCCGCCGTGCCGGAACCGCAGCGGCCTGCCGTAGGCGAAGCCGGCCTCGGGGTGGGCGTCGAGCAGGGCGGCGGCGCGCACCAGGGCACCGGGGACCAGCCGGTCGTCGGCCGACAGCAGGGCGACGTAGTCCCCGTCGGCCCACTCCAGCAGGCCTTCGTTGTAGGTGGCGATGTGGCCCCGGTTGCGCTCGTGGACGTGCACCTCGATCCGCGGGTCGGCGGCCGCGAGACCGCGGGCCACGTCCGCCGAGTCGTCGGGGGAGGCGTCGTCGATGATCAGGACGCGGACGTCGACGCCCTGCTGCTCGTCCAGGACGCTGCGGACGCAGTCGGCCAGGAAGTGGCCGTACTTGTAGCAGGGGATCACGACGCTGACGGTGCTCACTGGCCGGTCACCTCCGTGGATCCGTCCGCCGCGAGGGAGGCCGGGGCGGTGGTGGTGAAGACCGGGCCGACCCAGTAGTTGACCGAGCCGTAGGTGTGGGTGGGGAAGGCGGCGGACGCGCCGTATGTGTAGAGGCCGTTGCCGCTGCCGGGAGCATCGGCCGGGGCGACCAGCGGGTAGGAGCGGTGGGCCGCGGTGAAGTAGCCGCCGTCGACCGCGTACTTGCCGCCCGGGGCGTGGTAGGAGGCGACGTAGGTGGTGCCGGCGGTGACGGGCACGGGTGTGGCGAAGTGGAGCTGCTGCCAGCCGGAGAGGGTCTCGCTGCCGAAGGTGCCGGTGGCCAGCAGGGTGCCGTCGGCCTTCCACAGGCTGCCGGTGTGGGTCCCGGTGTTCCCCGCGCCCTTGTAGAAGGTGATGCCGCTGACGTAGCCGTTGACGGCGGACTGGAAGCGGGTGCCCAGTTCGACGGAGTTGGTGTCGTCGGTGACGCTCGCGGTGGCCGGCTCGGCGGTGGCGCCCCACAGGGTGCAGGGGCAGTTCACCGCGGGCGGGCTCGTACTGGTGGTGAAGTTCCAGGTGACCGGGGCGGCCATGGCGTTGCCCCACAGGTCGGAGGCCTGGACCGAGGCCGTGTACGTGGTGTTCAGCGCGAGTTCGGTGGACGGGGTGAAGGTGGCGCTGTTCGCGGCGCCGAGGACCTTGCTGCCCGGGACGGTCGCACCGGCCGGGTCCTTCAGGGTGAAGGCCAGGGTGTCGGCGTCGATGCCCTCGTTGAAGGTGGCCTTGACCTCCGCCGTGATCGCGGTGCCGATCGCCGCGGACTGCGGGGTGGTGGCCGTGACCGTGGGCGGGGTGGTGCTGGCGGTGGCGGTGTCCAGGACGGCGTCGACCCAGTAGTTGCTGCCGTTCGCGGCCGTGGACGGGAACCCGCCGGTCGCGCTGTAGCGGTAGACGCCGTTGCCGCCGTCGGTGCCGCTGCGCAGGGCGGTCAGCGGGGCGAGGCCCGCGTCGGCCGAGGCGAAGGTGTTGTCGAAGGAGTACCCGCCCTTGGGGGCGAAGTAGGAGGCGATGTACGTGGTGTTGGCCTTGACCGGGACCGGAGAGGAAAAGTTCAGCTGCTGCCAGCCGGACGCGGTCTCGTTGGTGAAGGTGCCCGTGGCCAGGCGCTGGCCGGTGCTGCTCCACAGGCTGCCCGTGTGGGTGCCGGTGTTCGCCGGGGACTTGTAGAAGCGGACGCCGGTGATCGAGCCGGGGACCGAGGAGCGGATCTTCACGCCGAGTTCGACGGCGCTGCCGTCGCCGGCGTTGACGGTGCCGGGCACGGCCGCGGCCGGCCAGACGGTGCAGGGGCACTGCTGGGGCCCCACGGTCAGCGGCACGGTGGTGGTGGCGCCGATGTTGACGCTGTCGTCCACCGCGCGAACCTTGATCTGCGCGGACCCGGGCGTGGTCGGGGTCCACTTGTAGCTCCAGGAGCCCACGCCCGTGGCCGCCTTCCAGGTGGTCCCGCCGTCGGTGGAGACCTCGACGCGGGCCACCACGCCGCCGCCGCTGTCGGTGGCGGTGCCGGTGATGGTCACGGGGCGCAGCGCCGGCACGGTGGCGTTCGCCGCCGGGTTGGTGACGGTGACGGCCGGGCCGGTGGTGTCGGTGGACGCGGTCGCCGCGACCAGGTTGGTCTGCAGGGACTTGGGCTGGACGCCCATGTCGGCGAAGACGTTCACCGTGGCCTGCTGCATCCGCTTGTCCTCGGTGACCACCGTGGTGTCGGGGTCGCCGGTGGGCATGTTGGTCAGGCCCCAGGACCACTGGACGGTGGCGGTGCCGAAGACCAGGGCGTGCGAGGTCTGGTCGCGGAAGGCGACCAGGCTGTGGGTGGCGGTGCCGTTGCCGTAGGTGTTGCCGTAGTCCAGGCGCAGCTTGCCGTCGTTGATGTCCACGGTGGTGGAGGACAGCTGGATCTGGCCGGGCGGGCGGGCCGCGTCCTCGACGTCGCTGTCCCATTCGTAGCCGAGGGTGCCGGTCGGGAAGGTGGCGGTCTGGGACGGGGTCAGGCTCGCGACGCTGGTGTTGCGCCACAGCCGCATCTTGGCGAACTGGCCGGGGACGGTGATGGCGTCGCTGCGGTAGCCGTTGACGCTGAACAGGGTGCCGGTGAGCTGGTTCTGCGGCTGGTAGGGCCGACCGTTGGTGGAGCTGGCCGGGTCCATGAAGGTGCCGGTCCAGGTGCCGCTGGGGTCGGGGATGCCGTTGGGCTGGGGGAAGGACAGCTTGGTCTCCTTGTAGCAGACCAGGGTCCGGTTGGCGGTGTTGGCGCCGTCGATGCTCGGGGCGAGGCGGGTCTTCCAGAAGATCTCGTTGCCGCTGAAGTACGTCTGGTGGACGCCTGCCTTGCGGGCGTTCAGGGCGTTGGTGAACTGCTCCTGGGTCCAGTACTCGTCGTGCCCGGAGGACATGAAGACCTTGTGGTTCTGCAGCTGGGTCGCGCCGCGGGTCGACATGTCGATTCCGGAGATGTAGCTGACGTCGTAGCCGTTGCGTTCCAGCCAGGACAGCATCTGGAACTCGGAGCCGTAGATGCCGTTCTCGCCGCCGATGTCCATGGGCCGGTTGTAGCTGACCTCGTAGGCGCGGCCGTCGGGGGCGGGTCCGCCGCCGTCGTAGAGGTCCTGGCCGCCGTAGTTGTTGTACGCCTGCCAGGTCTGGTCGCTGGTCTGCACGACGATGTCGGAGTGGCTGGAGTCGTTGCGGACGACGAAGGGGTAGGGCATGACGCCGTTGCCGTCGGCCTGGTCGAAGTTGGCGATGTACACGCCGGAGACGGCGTCGGCGGGCACGGTCCACGTCGAGGTGACGGGCCAGTTGCCGCAGTCCACCAGGCCGGTGGCGGCCTTGGTGGTGCAGGAGCGCGGGTTGCCGCCCGGCAGGAAGTTCGCCGGGTAGGTCTGGGCCGTCTGCGCCGCGGTCGACATCAGGCGGGCCCCGTTGCCCCCGTAGTAGCCCAGCCGGTAGACCGAGACGTGGTACGGGGTCGGCGACTGGATCTTGAACTGCACGGTGTCGCCCGCCTGGACGCTCATCTGGGCGCTGAAGCCCTTGATGTCGCCGTAGGCGCTGGGCGCGAACCAGTCGGACATCGGTGTGCCCGGCTTGGAGTTCTCGCAGACGACCGCGTTCATGCCGGGACCGCAGGGGTCCGCCGCGCCGGCGACCGCGGCCGGAGGGAGGACCGTGGCCATCAGCGCCGCGATCACGGTGAAGAGGCCGTACCTGAGCAACCTTGTCCGTCTGTTCATCTGTACCTCTTGTCTGTGCTGTGTCAGCGCAGGGCGTCGGTGAGCGCGTCCACGACCCGCTGCTGCTGGGCAGCGGTGATCTGCGGGAAGAGCGGGAGCGAGAGCATCCCGTCCGCGGCCCGCTCGGCGTGGGGGAAGTCGCCTCGGCCGTGGCCGAGGTGGCGGAAGGCGGCGGTGAGGTGGACCGGGGCCGGGTAGTGCACGCCGGCGCCGATCCCCTCCGCGTTGAGCTTGCCGACGACGGCGTCGCGGTCCGCGTCGTGGACCCGTACGACGTACAGGTGCCAGACGTGGACGTTGCCCTCGGCGGTGGCGGGCAGGGTGAGGCGTCCGGCGGCCGCGAGGCCGCCGAGCAGCTCGTCGTAGCGGGCGGCGGCGGCGCGGCGGGCGGCGTTGCCGTCGGCGAGCCGGGCCAGCTTGGCGCGGAGCACCACGGCCTGGAGGCCGTCCAGGCGGCTGTTGAAGCCGGCGGTGTCGTGCTGGTACTTGGCGGTGCCGCCGTGGTTGGCGAGCGCGCGGACGAGGTGGGCGGTGTCCTCGTCGTCGGTGACGACGGCGCCCGCGTCTCCGTACGCGCCCAGGTTCTTGCCCGGGTAGAAGCTGGTCGCGGCGATGGTGCCGCTGCCGGGGGTGCGGCCGCCCCGGCTCGCTCCCTGGCTCTGGGCGGCGTCCTCGACGACTCTGGCCTGCGCGGGGAGCTGGGCGGCCAGCTCGGCCGCGGGGGCGCACTGCCCGTACAGGTGGACCGGGACCACGGCGCGGGTGCCGGGGCCGACGGCGTCGAGCGCGGCCTGCAGGTCGATCAGCAGGGTGTCGGGGAGGCAGTCGACCAGGACCGGGCGGGCCCCGATGCGGGCGACCGCGCCGGCGGTGGCGATGAAGGTGTTGGCGGGCAGCACCACCTCGTCCCCGATGCCCACGCCGGTGGCGCGCAGGGCGAGTTCGAGGGCGTCGGTGCCGTTGGCCACGCCCACGCAGTGCCCGACCCCGGCGAAGGCGGCGTACTCGCGCTCGAAGGCGCGGACCTCCTCGCCGCCGATGAAGGCGGTGCCCGCCAGCACGCGCTCGAATCCGGCCCGTACTTCCTCCGCGACCTCGGCGTGCGCCGCCTTCAGGTCGACGAGCGGTATCTGGTTCATCCGGCTGTGCTCCCCTTGCGTGTCTGCGGCCTTGCGTCGGCCGTCTCCTTGCCCAACTCGACCGGTTCCCCGGCGCGCAGTTCCTCCAGGGCGGGGCGGCCCGCCGCGCGCAGCCGGCGGGCGGGGCTGCCGGCCCACACCTCGCCGGGCGGCACGTCGGCCAGGACCGTGCTGCCCATCCCGGTCAGCGACCAGGCGCCGACCGTGGTGTACTCCCGGACCAGGGCGCCCGCGCCGACGTACGCGCCCCGCTCCACCCGGACGCCGCCGCCGAGGCGGACCCCGGAGGCGAGCGTCGCGAAGTCGGCGACGGTGTCGTCGTGGGTGAGGACGGTGTGCGGCATCACCGCCACGTGCGCCCCGACCCGTACGGCCGCGGTCAGGGCGCAGTGCGCCAGCAGGACCGATCCCGGGCCGAGCACCGAGGACGCCGAGACCGCGGCGGTGGGGTGGACCACCGTCGCGTAGCGGCTCGCGGGCAGCCCGAGGCGCCGCACCAGGCGGGCCCGTACGGCGTAGTCGCGCGGGCTGCCGACGCAGACCACCACCGCGGCCTCGGGCAGCTCGTGCACCAGGTCCGAGCCGCCCAGGACGGGCACTCCGTCGACCTCCTTGCCGTGCAGGGCCGGGTCGTCGTCCAGGTGGCCGGCGACCCGGCGGCGCGGGGCGCGGCCGAGTGCCAGGTCAGCGGCGGCCGCGGCCCGTACGGCCTGGGCGGTCTCACGGGCGAAGCCGCCCGCGCCGACGATCAGCAGGGGCTCGGTGCCCGTCCCGGGCGGGTCCCCGGCGCCCACCGCGGTCATCCGGCCGCCTGTTCGCGCAGCACTCCCACGACCCGGTCCTGCTGCTCCTCGGTCATGGAGTGGAACAGCGGCAGGATCAGCGAGTTGCGGGTGATCCGCTCGGTGACCGGCAGCGGGGCCGCGCCGTGGCCGGCGTACGCCGGTTCCAGGTGGGCGGCCATGATGCCGCGCCGGGCCGAGATCCCGGCCTCGGCGAGGGCGGCGAGGAGCTCGTCCCGGCCCACGGGGAAGTCCTCGGCGAGCAGGACCCAGTACGACTGGAAGTTGCCCTCGCCGTACCCGGGGTCGCGGACCGGGCGCAGGCCGGGGAGACCGGCCAGCGCCTGCGCGTACCGGGCCGCAAGCCTCCGCCGGCGGGCCACGATCTCGTCCAGCTTGCGCAGTTGTACGAGTCCGACCGCGGCCTGGATGTCGGTCATCCGGTAGTTGTAGCCGACCTCGAGGTAGCTCTCGGCGATGGGCTTGCTGCTGGCGTGCCGCTGTGCCGCGGACACGTTCATGCCGTGCTCGCGCAGCCGGCGCAGGCGCTCCGCCCACTGCGCGTCGTCCGTGGTGACCATGCCGCCCTCGCCGGTGGTGATCACCTTGCGGGGGTGGAAGGACCAGGCGGCGAGCAGGGCTCCGTGGCCGACGGACTTGCCGCCGACGGTGGCGCCGATGCCGCAGGCCGCGTCCTCCAGCAGGGCCACGCCCCACTCGGCGCAGGCCGCGCGCAGGGCGTGCACGTCGGCCGGCACCCCGCCCTGGTGGACGGCGAGGACCGCCTTGGTGCGCGGGGTGCGCACGGCGTCGACGGTGGCCGGGGTGAGGTTCCCGGTGGCCTCCTCGACGTCCGCGAAGACCGGGCGGGCGCCCAGGTAGCGCACCGCGTTGGCGGTGGCGATGAACGAGAGGGAGGGCACGACCACCTCGTCGCCGGGGCCGAGGTCGAGCGCGATCAGCGCCAGGTGCAGGGCGGTGGTGCAGGAGCTGACGGCGATGCCGTGCTCGGCGCCGACCCGCTCGGCGAAGGCCCGCTCGAACTCCGCGACGCGCGGGCCCTGGGCCACCCAGCCCGAGAGCACCGCGTCGGCGGCGGCCCGGGCCTCCTCCTCGCCGAGCCAGGGGATCATGACGGGGATGCGGGCGGGCGGGGCGTCGCTCGGGGTCTCACGGGTACCCTCGGCGTCGGGGGCGCTCATCGGCCGGCCTCCCCGGCCGCGTCGGCGGCGCGCTCGGCCCGCCACCACTCCACCAGGTCCCGCAGTCCGGTGCGCAGGTCGATGCCGGCGGTGAAGCCGAGCCGCTGCGCGGCCTGCGAGGTGTCCGCGAGGCGGCGGGTGACACCGTTCACGGACCGGGCCGGGCCGTGCACCGGGGCCATGCCGTCCGCGCCCATGGCCTCCAGCAGCCCGACGGCCAGTTCGAGCAGGCTGGTCTCGGTGCCGCTCGCGACGTTGAACACCTCGTCGGTCAGGTCCGATTCGGCGGCCAGCAGGTTGGCCCGGGCGATGTCGCGGACGTGGACGAAGTCCATGGTCTGGGTGCCGTCGCCCAGGATCAGCGGCGGCTCGCCCGCGGCGATCCGCTCCATCCAGCGGATCAGCACCTCGGTGTACAGCCCGTGGATGTCCATCCGGGGGCCGTACACGTTGAAGTAGCGCAGGGCCACGTAGTCCAGGCCGTACATGGCGTGGAAGCTGCGCAGCATGCCCTCGTTGAAGGCCTTGGCCGCGCCGTAGAAGGTGTCGTTGTTGTACGGGTGGTGGCGCTCGGTGGTCGGGAAGGACTCCGCGAGCCCGTACACCGAGGCCGAGGACGAGGCGATCACCTTGCCGACTCCGGCGGCCGCCGCGGCCTCCAGCACGTTGAACGTGCCGTCGACCATGACCTCGTTGGCCAGCCGCGGCTCCTCCGCGCACTGGGTGATCCGGATGGCGGCCAGGTGGAACACCAGGTCGGTGCCCTCGGTCGCCTTGCGCACGGCGGCCGCGTCGCGGATGTCCCCCTCGACGACGTCCACGACGCCGCTCGGCAGGGCGCGGGCCAGGTTGGCGGTCCTGCCCCGGACGAAGTTGTCGAGGACGACGACCTCGCGCGCCCCGTTGTCCACCAGCAGGTCCACCACGTGCGAGCCGATGGTGCCCGCCCCTCCGGTGACCAGGATCCTCTTGCCTCGTACGCTGCTCAACGCCTTGCCCCCACTGGTTCGGTCATGTCGTGCGGTGTGATGCGGTGGTTCGGTTTGCCGTGTGCCGGGTGCTGTGGTGCCGGGTGCTGTGGTGCCGTGGCGGTCAGCGCCCGGTGCGCAGTCCTACGACGGCGCCGCGGAACTCCAGGCTCCGGGAGGCGGCTTCCAGGATGTCGAGTACCTGCAGGCCGGCCCGGCCGTCGGTGAGCGGGGGCCGCCCGCTCCTGATCGCGGCGGCGAACTCCTCGACCATGCTGCGCAGGGCCTCCTTCTCGCCCAGCGCGGGTGCCACCATGTCGCCGGTCCGGTAGGAGACGAGCATGTCGCGGCGCTCGTCCTCGCCGATCTCCTGCGGGGCCGTCAGGTCCACCCCGCGGTCGAAGAGGGCGATGCGCTGGGCGGGGTTGAGGTCGTCCCAGACCAGGGTGCGCTTGGAGCCGCCGACCATGGTCGTGCGGACCTTGACCGGGGAGAGCCAGTTGACGTGGACGTGGGCGATGGCGCCGGTGCTGAGCTGGAGGGTCAGATAGGCGACGCAGGACTGGCCGGCGCCGATCGGGTCCGCCCCGTGCGCGGCGACGGCGACGGGCCGTACGTGCTCGGGGAGGATGAAGTCGAGTACCGAGAGGTCGTGCGGGGCCAGGTCCCACAGGACGTCGATGTCCTTCTGGACCAGGCCAAGGTTGATCCGGACCGAGTCGAAGAACTGGACGTCGCCGAGCTCGCCGGAGCGGACCAGCTCACGGATCCGGGAGACGGCGGGGGTGTAGCAGTAGGTGTGGTCGCACATGAGGGTCAGGCCGCGCTCCTCGGCCTCGGTGACCAGCCGGAGGCCGTCCTCGTAGGTGGCGGCGAGCGGCTTCTCCACCAGGACGTGCTTTCCGGCGCGCAGGGCGGCCAGGGCGACGTCGAGGTGGGTGCCGGCGGGGGTGGCCACGGCGACCGCCCGGACGGCCGGGTCGGCGAGGACGGCCTCGTAGTCGGAGGTGGCCTGGACCGTGGAGTACCGGCCGAGGACCTGCCGGGCGCGGTCCACGTTCAGGTCGACGAGCCAGCGGAGCCGGAACTCCGCACTGGCCTGGAAGTTGCGGACGAGGTTGGGGCCCCAGTAGCCCGCTCCGACGACGGCCACGCCTAACGGCTCGACCGGCGCCGGCCCTGCGGCTCCGGCGCTCCGCCCGGCGTCCTTCGCAGCGTCCTTCGCGGTGTCCTTCACAGCGTTTCCCTTCCTTCCGGGCACGCCCGGGGGCGTGTCGACAACCCGTGGCCGGGACGCGTGCGAAGGAAGTGCGCAGGAAACGCCGGGGAAGGCTGTGCCGCCGACGGCGGCGGTCCGGGCGCCTGCGCGCCGGTCGTCCTCCGCCGGGCGGTGGTGGCCCCCCACGGCCGATGCCCCACGTGTTGCACGTACTTCCGCCCCCCGGCCGTGCCGGCGCCCCTCGCACCGGTCCGGCCACGGGCAGGCGGCCTGTTTCCCCCACGCCGCCGAACCCGTTCCTACCCCAACTGCCCTGCTCCCGTTGGATTCCGGTGCCGTACGGGCACGCCGAATCCGGTCGGCTGCGTTCAATCTAGACCACCGCGCCTACGCCCGTGGAGAGTTGACGGAAACGGTCTGTACCGGCGTTCGAGCGTGCATACTTCCGGGGTGACCAGCATCGTGATACCGGCCCACAACGAGGGCCGGGTCATCGGCCGTCTCCTCGACGCGCTCCTGGCCGACCCCGATACCGATGCCGGTGCCGGTGCCCCGGCGGCGGCCGGACCTGACATCGTCGTCGTCTGCAACGGCTGTACGGACGACACCGCGGCGGTGGCGGGCGCGCGCGGCCCCCGGGTGCGGGTGGTGGAGATCCCGACCCCGTCCAAGCACACGGCACTGCGCGTCGGCGACGAGCACGCCCGGGGCTTCCCCCGGCTGTACGTGGACGCCGACGTCGAGCTCGGGGCGGCCGACGTCAAGGCCCTGGCCGGCGCGCTCGCCGCCGGCCGGGGGCTGCTCGCGGCGGCCCCCGGCCGCGACATCCCGCTGGTGGGCTGCGCCTGGCCGGTCCGGGCGTACTACCGGGTCTGGCAGCGGCTGCCGGCCGTCCGCGAGGGCCTGTTCGGGCGGGGGGTGATCGCGGTGACCGAGCCGGGGCACGCGCGGATCGCCGCCCTGCCCCCGCTGATGGCCGACGACCTCGCCGCGTCGCTGGCCTTCGGGCCGGGCGAACGGCAGGTGGTGGAGGCGGCCCGGGTGGTGGTGCACCCGCCGCGGACCTGGGGCGACCTGATCCGGCGGAAGGTGCGGGCGGCGACCTCGTCCGCCGAGCTGGAGCGGTACCAGGCCGCGCAGGCCCCGCAGACCTCGCAACCGTCCTCCGGGGAGGGCGCGGCCGCTGCCCCGTCCGCGCGCACCGGGACGGGAGACCTGCGGGCCCTGCTCCGGGCCCAACCGCGGCTGCTTCCCGGCGTGCTGGTGTTCGTCGCGGCGGCGCTGGCCGCTCGGCGGGGATCCCGCAGGGCCATCCGCAGCGGGGACTTCTCCACCTGGCTGCGCGACGAGAGCAGCCGGCAGCGCTGAGCCCGCGGGCGGTGGCGGGGCGAGGGCTGAGCCCGGCCGGGCTGGGCTGCGTCGGGCCGGGCCGGCCTGGGCCGATCAGGCCGTATGCCACCCGGGTGGCCCGTACAACCATTAGGGTGCCCCTCGCACGTGCGAGTGATCGAACCCCGTCCGTCGTCTGCACCCGGGAGCTCCAGCGCATGTACCTCGCGGACCGCTCCGCGCCCGCCGGCGCGAAGACGCCACCGCCGCCGAACGGGGGCCCCGCGCCCGGCCGGCGCCGCGCCGTCGCCCCCGCCGTCCTGGCGCTGGGGACGGTCAGCCTGATCACCGACGTCTCCTCCGAGATGGTCACCGCGGTCCTGCCGCTGTACCTGGTGGCGGGGCTGGGCCTGAGCCCGCTCGGCTTCGGCGCGCTCGACGGGGTCTACAACGGGGTCAGCTCGCTGGTGCAGTTGACCGGCGGGCACCTCGCCGACCGGGTCCGCAACCACAAGCTGATCGCCGGGATCGGCTACGGCCTGTCCGCGCTGTGCAAACCGCTGCTGCTCCTCGCGCACGGCCTCGGCTCGATCGGCCTGGTCCTCGCCCTGGAGCGCACCGGCAAGGGCCTGCGCACCGCCCCGCGCGACGCGCTGATATCCCTGTCCGCACCTGCGGCGTTACAGGGCCGCGCCTTCGGTGCGCACCGGGCCATGGACACCACCGGGGCCCTGCTCGGACCGCTCGCCGCCTTCTTCATCCTGAACGCGGCAGTGGGCGGCTACGACGCCGTCTTCGGCGTCAGCACCTGCGTCGCCGTGCTCGGGGTCGTGGTGCTCGTGCTGTTCGTTCCGTCCGGCGCGGCCGTCGCCGTACCCGCTGCCGGGCCCGCGCCGGGCCGGCCGGAGGCGGTCAACCTGCGGGCGGCCGCGGGCCTGTTGCGGCTGCCCCGGCTGCGCGCCCTGGCCGTATGCGCCGCCCTGCTGGGCCTGACCACCGTCAGCGACGCCTTCCTGTACCTGCTGCTCCAGGAGCGGACCGGCATCGCCGAGCAGTGGTTCCCGCTGCTGCCGCTCGGCACCGCCGCGGTGTTCCTGCTGCTGGCCGTGCCGACCGGGGCGCTCGCCGACCGGGTCGGGCGCCGCACCGTGTTCCTGACCGGCCACGCCCTCCTGCTCGCGGGGTACGGGCTGCTGCTGTGGGCCCCGCGCTGGCCCGTGCTCCCGTACCTCGTCCTCGCGCTGCACGGCATGTTCTACGCCGCCACCGACGGGGTCCTGCCCGCCGCCGTCGCCGCGACCGTGCCCGCGCGGCTGCGGGGAACCGGCCTCGCGCTCGTCGGCACCGGCCAGGCGCTCGCCCGCTTCGGCTGCTCGCTGGCCTTCGGGACCGCGTGGACGGTGTGGGGTGCCGCTCCGGCACTCGCCGCGGCCGCGGCCGGCCTGTGCTGCTGCGCGGCCGTCGCCGGCTTCGTCCTCCGTCCGGCGGCCCCCGCGGACGCCCCTGACGCCGACGCCGACCTGGATCCCGCACCCGACCCGGACGCAGGCCGCCTGCCCCGACCTCCCCGACGCCCCCGAGGACACCGATGACGCGCAACCGCCGACTGCTGATCCTCGCACTGGCCGTGCTGCTCCTCGGGGGCCTCGGCACGACGATGGTGCTGCGGGCCGCCGCCCGCGCCGAGCAGACCCGGGAGGGCGATCCGACGGTCGCCCAGGGGCGGGTCACCCTCGACCGCAAGGACGGGCTGCTGTTCCTCAACGGCGCACCGGGCCCGCACCGCGGCGCCCTCGTCTCCGTCCCGGGCCGGACCCCGCAGGGGGAGCGCGCCGCCTCGGACCTGTCCTGTCGGCGCTTCCACGCATCCGCCGGCATCGGGGTCTGCCTGGACTCCCGGCCGGGCGCGCTCGCCCAGGACAACCAGGCCCGGATCGTCGACTCCGGGCTGCGGACGCTGCACAGCTTCCCGCTGGCCGGCACGCCTTCCCGGGCCAGGGTCTCCCCCAGCGGCCACTTCGCCGCCTGGACCGTCTTCGTCAACGGGGAGTCGTACGGCGCCGCGTTCTTCTCCACCCGCACCGCGATCGTGGACACCCGTACCTGGACCCTGGAACCGGATCTGGAGAAGTTCTCCATCGAGCTGGACGGCCGGCCGTACACCTCGGGGGACGTGAACTTCTGGGGCGTCACCTTCTCCAAGGACGACGACACCTTCTACGCCACCCTGGGCACGGCCGGCCAGACCTACCTGGTCAAGGGCTCGATCGCGCGGCGCAGCGTCACCGCCCTCGCCCGGAACGTGGAGTGCCCGTCGCTGTCGCCGGACGAGACGCGGGTGGCGTACAAGAAGCGGGTGGCCCGGGGTGCTTCGCTGTGGCGCGAGCACGTGCTGGACCTGCGGACGCTGCGCGAGCAGCCGCTCGCGGAGAAGCGCAGCGTGGACGACCAGGCCCTCTGGCTCGACGACCGCACCCTGGCCTACGCCCTGCCCGCCGACGGCGCGCCGGACACCAGCGACCTGTGGACCGTCCCCGCCGACGGGTCGGGCGAGGCGCGCCTGCTGACCCCTGCGGCCTCGTCCCCGACCCGGCTCGGCTGACCGCGGCGGGCCGGTCAGCGCGCGGCTCACATGCCCGGGCCCCAGCCCGATTCGTCCCAGAAGCGGAGCTGGCGCTGCTTGGGCAGCTCGGACAGGCGGGTCACCTCGGGTCCTCCGAGGATCAGGGCGGTGGGGCGGCCGGGGGCGAAGGCGGGCAGGGCGGAGGTCCGGCCCGTGGACGGCACCCCGGTACGGGCGAAGGAGGCGACCAGGTCGATGAAGGTGTCCGAGACGGTCCGCTCGAGGTCGGTGTCGCCGAAGACCGGCGCCTGGCTCGGCAGCCGGTGGGTGCCGAACAGGAACCTGGACGTGGCCTCGTGCGGGGTCCCGAAGTGCGGGGCGTGGACCGGGTGGGCGAACTCCGTCACGTACACGGGGGAGGTGCCGGTGCGGGCGTGCCGTTCCGCAAGGCGGACCACGGGCCGGCGAAACAGGCTGTCGCCCCACACCTCGGTCCACAGGGAGAGCGGGTCGGCGGGCAGCGCTTCGTCGAGAGCGGCGCTGCGGTAGTCGGCCACGCACCGGGCCACCAGGTCGTCGGACACCTCGGGCGCGCCCCTGAGCAGGCAGGCCCGGACGGCGGCGTGCAGCTGCTCCTCGTTCGTCGGGGCCGGGGAGGGGGACGGGGAGGCGGGGCCGGTGAAGAAGGAGCCCTCGGTCGCGGTGTGGACGGAGAGGACCGGCACCCGTGGCGTGGACAGTTCGTGGTCGTAGCCCCGCATCCAGTGCCCGTCGACGACCGGGCCGCGGTAGGTGCGCCCGCTGCCCAGGGCCCGCTGCTCCGGGCGGCCCGCGAAGAACTGCTCCCAGGCGGACTTCAGGCGGGCCGCATCGGCGTGGCGCAGTCCCGCGACGGTGGTGCCGAGGGCCGCGGCGAGGCGTTCGTACGCACTGACGGAGTCCTCGGGGGTGAGGGCCATCGCGGGCGTCCATACGTGGGCGGCGCTGATCGGCACGATCCGGCGGACCACCGGGCGCAGTTCGGGCAGCAGGGCCAGCTGCCAGGTGCTGGAGCCGCCGGCGGAGGTGCCGGCGAGGGTGATGTTGTCGGGGTCGCCGCCGAAGGCGCGGGCGTTGGCCCTGACCCAGTGCAGGAGGGCGGCCTGGTCCTGGAGGCCCCAGTTGGCGTGGTGGCCGGTCTCGGGGTCGGCGAGGTCGGGGTGCGAGCCCCAGCCCAGGGCGCCGAGCCGGTAGTTGAAGGTGATGACGACCAGGTCGCCCCGGTCGGCGAGGCGCTGCCCGTCGTACACCTCCTCGCTGCCGGCGCCGAGGAACCAGCCGCCGCCGTGGACGTAGACGAGGACCGGCCGGGAGCCGGCGGTGTCGGGGGTCCAGATGTTCGCGTAGAGGGAGTCCTCGCTGCTGCCGGGCAGGACGGACTGGTAGGAGGGGCTGGAGAAGGCGGTCGCCTCGCGGACGCCGCGCCAGGGGCGGGGCGGGCGGGGGGAGGCGAAGCGCAGCGGGCCGACGGGCGGTGCGGCGTACGGGACCCCGCGGAACACGGCGGTCCGGCCCTCGGTGGTGCCGGCGACCAGGCCGGCGGTGGTACGGGCGACGGGGCGGCTCCCGTCGCCGGTTGCCGATGCGGCTCTGGTTGCCGTTCTGGTTGCGGCTCCGGCGGCCGGTGCTCCCGCGGTCGCGGCGACGGCCACGGCCGCTGCGGCGCCGGTCAGCAGCGTACGGCGGGACGGCAGGGCGGGGGTGGACATGCGGTCCCCTTCTCTCGGTGGGTGGCTCGGCGGATTTCTTGGGGGGTTGATCGGCGGGTGGCGGGCGGCCGACCCCGAGCCTGCGCAGGGGAGGCGGCCAGCGGCAACGATCCGCGGGTCAGTTGATCAAGTGCCGCGGCGCCGGGCCCGACCCATCCGGTGGTGCCACGACTCCGAAGGAACAGAGGAACTGCCGTCTGTGCGCGGCGAGTCGAGCGGCGGAGGTATGCAGTGGATCACCACAGGCCCGCCGTGGCGGGCGGCGGCTCGGCCGACCGGCCCGCCCTCGACGTCCTCGGCGGCATCGCCGAGCACGGCGCCGTCCTGCTGCTGCCCGGGCGGTGCTGCGGGTGGTCCGTGGAGCCTTCGCCCGGGACCGTTCTGCCCTCGCTGCGCATGCGTCCGTTCGCGGCGGCGGTCCTGCGCGCCACGCACCGCGAGCGCGTCCTCGTCGGCCGTGTCCGCTACCGCCACCGGGGCCGGCACACCGACCTGGCGGACCCGGTCCATGACGCCCGCCGGGCCCTGCGGGAGCTCCGCGAACTCGTCGGCCCGCTTCCCGTGGTGCTGGTCGGCCACTCCGCGGGGGCCCGCGCGGCGCTGGCCGCCGCCGGCGATCCGTACGTCCAGGGGGTGGTCGCGCTCGCCCCGTGGTGCCCGCCGGGCGTGCCGGTCGGCCATCTGCGGGGCCGGCGCGTCATCGCCCTGCACGACGAGGCGGACCGGGTCACCCGGGCCGTCGACACCTGGTCCTACCTCGCGCGGGCCGACGCTGCCGGTGCCCGTGTCCTCGGTATCGCCATGCCGCACGGCGGCCACGCCATGCTCCGCACCGCGCGCGACTGGCACCGCCTGACCGCGGCCTTCGCGGCGGCGATGTTCGGCCTGGCTCCGTTCCCCGTGCCCGCGTACGGTCGTTGAGGCCTCGATGTCGCGGGCCGGGATCTACAGAGTCCTGCCGACAGGGGGAGGAAGAGGCATGGGGGCACGGGGCGGTTCAGGCGGGTCCGGGCGTCACGGCGTGCCGCGTCGCAGTGTGCCGCGTCGCAGTGTGCCGCGTCGCAGTGTGCTGCGTTGCCTGGCGCTCGGTGCGCTCGCCCCGGCGGCGGCCGCGTGCGGCGAGGAGGGCGCGCCGGAGAGCCTCGGCTTCGCCGACATCGGGGACCATGCGCCGGCGGCCTGGCTGCTTGGCCTGTGGCAGGTCGAGGACGCACACGGCGGCCGGCGGCTGCTGTACGTACTGCCCCAGGGCACGTGGCGCATCCAGGCCGACGGCACGGAGACGGACTCCGGCCGGTGGCGGCTTCAGGACGGCCAGCTCACGTGGACCGTCGACGGCGGAAGGCCCGGCGCCGTGGAGGGGGTCCCGGACACGGTGGGGGCGGCCCTGTCGAAGGACTACCGGCTCTCGGGCGGCCCGGCCGGAGGCTACGGCAGCGTGCGGGTCCGGTACGGCAAGGGCCGTGTGCTGCTGGCCTTTTCGGGGGACGGTGGCGGGCGCTCCCCCGGCCCTACCGTCAGCTTCACCTGGCTCGACGACGGTACGAAGTGCGGCAACGGCTGTGACTCGCCCGAGCGCAGGATGCACCTGCGGGGTCCCGGCTGACGGCCTGCTTGCTATCCTCGCGCGCCGCCGGTCGGGCGGCCGGGGACGGGAAACGGGTGGGACGGGTGGGACGGGACGGGGAGGGCATGCCGGCTCCGCTGACGGCGCCGGCGGACGTGGCCGCAGCGGCCGAGGAGCTCATCGCCGGGGACGGCGGGAGCCCGGCGGCCTACGAAGCACTGCTGGACGCGGTCTTCGCCGACCCCGTCACCGGCATCGTCGCCGAGGCCCGCCTCGACTACACCTACAGCCCCGGCCGCGCCCAGACC
>NZ_JBEZVK010000088.1:13317-22175 GCF_040636955.1 Streptomyces sp. NPDC032472 | reverse complement strand
TGGGGCCCGCACACCGGACCGGCAACGGGCCGCCCGGGGGGGGGCCGGGGGGCCCCCCCCCCCCCCCCACGCCCCGTCCCGGCCGCCCTCCTCGGGCGGGGCGTCGACCCGCTGCGGCACCCCCTAACCGGCGGTGCGGGGGTCGACCGGCGTGAGCACGCCGAGGCGGTCCTCGACCGCCTGGGCGGCGGCCAGGCACAGGTCCTCGCGGAAGGCCCGCCCGATGATCTGCACTCCGCTGGGCAACCCGTCGCGCAGCCCGGTCGGAACGGCCACGGCGGGTACGCCCACGAAGCTGGTCGCCGAGCACAGGCGCATGCCGGAGGCGACCCGGTCCCGGCCCGCCCGGTCGCGTGACTCCAGCCCCGGCTCGACGGGCGGCTCGGTGAACGAGGGCCCGAGCACCAGGGGGTACGTGTCGAGGAAGCCGGCCCAGGAGCGCCGGATGTTCAGCCAGGCGCCCATCAGCTTCACGAATTCGTCCGCGGTGGCGGGCCGCGTCCGTTCCATCGCCAGCTGGATGTAGCGGTCCCCGCCCTCGCCCAGGAGCGTGCGGACCATGGGCCAGGTCGGGGCGAACTCGGTCAGGGTGATGCGGTCGTACGCCTCGAGGGTTTCGTCCAGCCGTGGCACGTCCGGCACTTCGCACACCTCGTACCCGGCGTCGCGCAGCGCGTCGGCCGCGGCAAAGACGGCGGCGCGGACCGTGGGGTGGATTCCGCGGCCGCCGGGGTCGGCCACGACGGCGACCTTCACCGGGCCGGGGAGCGGGGGTCCGTAGGCGGGTACGGGTACGGCCCGCGGGTCGCGGGGGTCGGAGCCGGCCAGGGCCTCGTAGGCCAGGCGGAGGTCCGCCACGGTCCGGGCGAACGGGCCGTCGGTGACGAGGATCTGGGAGGCGGGGCCGGGGTCGTCGGGGCCGAGAACGCGGTGGTCGGCGGGGAAGCGGCCGGCGGTCGGCTTCAGCCCGGCCGTCCCGCAGAACTGGGCGGGGACGCGGATGGAGCCGCCGGAGTCGTTCCCGAGGCCGAGAGCGGCCATGCCCGTGGCGACGGCCACCGCGTCACCGCCGCTGGTGCCGCCCGGGGTCCGGCGGGGGTCCCACGGGTTGAGGGTGTCGCCGAAGAGCTCGCTGCGGGTGTGCATCCCGGCCAGGACCAGGGTGGGCATGTTGGCGTGGCCGATCGGGATGGCCCCGGCGGCGCGCAGCCGGGCCACGGGGGGTGCGTCGGCCTGCGCGACCAGGTCGCGGAAGCGCGGCACGCCGAAGGTGGTCGGCACGCCGGCGACGGGGGTGGTCTCCTTCACGGTGAAGGGCACGCCCGCGAGGGGGCCGAGCTCCTCTCCGGCGGCGCGCCGGCGGTCCGTCAGCGCCGCGTGCTCGCGGGCCTGCTCCGCCATGAGCTGGGTGATGGCGTTCACCTTCGGGTTGGCCTCGGCGATGCGTTCCAGATGGCTCTCGACCAGTTCGACGGCGGACACCTCGCCGTTGCGTACGGCCTCCGCCTGGGCGGTGGCGGGCTTCTGCCACAGGGCTTCCCTCATGGATCGCACTCTCCGGTCCTCGTTTTCGATGCGCTTGCATCGGAACCGTACAACGATACCGATGCGGGTGCATCGAATAAGCTGTGCGATCGAGCGTCCGCGGTGGAAGTCAGGGAGCGCAGGAAGCGCAGGGAGGCGGGGCACATGCCCAGGCAGGTGGACCACGAGGGCCGGCGCCGGCTCATTGCCGAGGCCGTGTGCCGGCTCGCCGACGAGAGCGGGCTGGAGGGGGTGACCCTGCGCGACGTCGCCGGCCGGGCCGAGGTGTCGATGGGCGCCGTCCAGCGCTGCTTCCGCACCAAGGAGGAGATGCTCGCCTTCACCCTCGGGTACGTCGGGGAGCGGGTCGGCGAACGGGTGCGCGCCCGGCTCGTGCGCAGCCCGGCCCAGTCGGCCGCGTCCGCCCTGGGGCACGCGGCAACCGAGGTGGCCCTGCTGCGCGAGGAGCACCGCGCCGAGGCCCGGGTCTGGCTCGCCTTCGTCGCGCAGGCGGTGGTGAGCGCACCGCTCGCCGAGACCCTCCGGGCGAACTACGCAAGCCTGCAGGATGTGTTCGCCCGGCTCCTAGCGGAAGCCGCCGAGGACTGCGGACGCGCCACGGCCCTCGACCCGCAGCAGGAGGCCCGTGCCCTCCTCGCCCTCGCCGACGGCCTCACCACGCACGTCCTCATCGGGCACCTCACTGCGCCGGAGGCCCAGGGGGTCCTCCACGCACACCTGGCCCGCCTCTGGGAGGACTAGAGCCGGAGGGAGGACAGCCGAACCGCGGGCTCTCCACAATTGGTCATGCGCCTGACAGTGTTGGCAGGGCACCAACGGCACCACTCCCCCGAACGGCACCCCACCCCGATGGGAGCGATCAGCGCATGACCCAGCCCGAGAGCGCGGGATACGACTACGACGTCGTCATCAGCGGAGCCGCCCTCGCCGGCAGCGCCGCGGCGATCCTGCTCGCCCGACGCGGTGTCCGCGTCGCGCTGCTGGAACGCCGCTCGGACCCCGCCGCTTACAAGGTGCTGTGCACCCACTCCCTCCAGGCCAGCGCCTACCCGGTGCTGGACGAACTCGGCCTCGTCCCCGCTCTCGAGGAGGCGGGAGCCGTCCGCAACGACGCCCGCTGGTACACCCGCTGGGGATGGATCGAGCCGAGGGCCGCGCCGGGCGGACCGGAGCTGCCGTACGCGTACAACATCCGACGCAGCACCCTCGATCCGCTCATCAGGTCCCGGGCGGGCGCGACCCCCGGCGTCGATATGCTCCTCGGCCACCAGGTGACCGGGCTGGTCCGGGACGCGGGGCGGACGGTGGGGGTGCGTGCGTCGACACCGGAGGGCGAGCGGGAGATCCGGGCCCGGCTGGTGGTCGGCGCCGACGGCAAGGACTCGGCCGTGGCGAAGTTCGCCGGGGTGCCTGCTCGGACGTACGAGAACGGGCGGTTCGGCTATCTCGCGCACTTCCGCAACCTTCCGCTGCGGGACGGGATCGGTCACACCTGGTTCCTCGATCCCGACATGGCGTACGCGTTTCCCAATGACGACGGGGTGACGGTCATCGCGGTGCTTCCGGAAAAGAAGCGGCTGCCGGCCTTCCGGGATGACCTGGAGGGCAGCTTCCTCGCCTTCGTCCGCGCCCTGCCCGAGGCACCGCCCATCGACTCCGCCGAGCGCATCACGAAGATCATCGGCGCGGTCAACTACCCGCTCCACAGCCGCAGGCCGACCGCGCCGGGTGTCGCGCTCATCGGCGACGCCGCCCTGACCGGCGACCCCCTGTGGGGAGTGGGTTGCGGATGGGCCCTGCAGTCCGCGCAATGGCTGGCAGAGGCGGTCGCCGCCGCCGCGACCGGTCGGGGCGACCTCGACCGGTCGCTCGCGGTGTACGCACGCACCCACCGGCGCCGGCTGGGTGGTCACCAGTATCTGGCCGCCGACTTCGCCAAGGGCCGCCCGTTCAATCCGATGGAGCGGCTGATGTTCTCGGCGGCGGCGCGCGACGAGTCGCTGGCGCGGCACATGTACCTGTTCGCGTCCCGACTGATCGGACCGCTGCGCTTCCTGAACCCGGCGGCGGTGGCCAGGGCTTCGACCGTCAACGTCAAGCACCGGAGGGTGGCGGGGCCGCCCGGGTCGGGGGAGCACGTGTCCCACACCGGGTCATGACGGGGTGAGCAGGCCCGCCGGCCGGGCGCTGTCAGTGGTGGGTGGCAGCATCGGGCGTATGACGGAGATCGCGACATTCGACTGGCTGCCCTTCCTGCTGAAGTGGAGTGGGGAGTGGGCTGATTGCCTGGCCGGCGGTGAGAACCGGAGTGAGGACGACGAGGCCGCCCGGCAGGCACGGTGGCTGGGGTTCCCGCCCGCGTCGCAGGAGCGGATCGCGGCCATGGAGGAGCGCCTGGGCCGGCGGATGCCTCCGTCGTACCGGGAGTTCCTCAAGGTCAGCGACGGGTGGCGGCATGCGGGCGGGTTCGTGTGGCTGCTGGCGGGGGCCGAGGATGCGCGCTGGCACGACAACGCGTCCGGGCTTGCGGACATGTTCGAGGAGTACCTGGACGAGGATGCCGGGCCCGAGGAGCGGGTCGAGGTGGACATCTGGCGGCGCGGGCTGCAGCTCGACGTCGAGTCCGACATCACCCACGTCCTCATGGATCCCGAGGACGTGGGTGAGGACGGCGAGTGGGCCGTGTACACGTGGGCCAGTTGGCGGGGCGAAGGACCCGAGCGGCACGCGAGCTTCCACGAGTTCATGCGGAGCATGCACCGGGAGTTCCATGCGCTGCAGGCGCGCCGGGCCGACGGGGAGCCGGTGTTCGCCAACGACACGACGCGGGAGCTGGACGCCCGGGTGGAGGCGGCCCGGCTGGAGGCGCTGCGCGGCAACTGGGAAGCGGCCGTGAAGGCGCTGGACGAGGCCAAGGAGTACGGCAGGCCGCGGGCCCGCGGGCTGGGCGACCAGATACGGCGCTTGCTCGGACAGACCTCCATGGTGAACTACGAGCACCTGGTGACCGACCCGCAGTACGCGGCCGAGCTGCTGCCACCGCTGGTCGCCGAGCTCGCGGTGCACTCGTACCGGGACGACTCCACGCTGAAGTTCGATCTGCAGGGCGCCGGTGAGGAACTGGTGTCACTGGCGTACGCGACGTTGGAGCAGGTCCGCAAGGGCACGTACCGGTACACGGCGGCCGGACCGTTCGGGGAGGCGGTCGAACGGGCGCGGGAGCTGGCGCGGTGGGGAGACACCGACGGGGCATGGCGGATGCTGAGGGAGGCCCTGCCCCTGTGGGAGCCGCTGGGGCCGGACCACCTGGCGCCGCTGGGCTGGGTGGCCGACCCCCTGCTCGGGCCGCTGCTGACCCCGGAGCGGGGCCGCGAGCTGCTGTCCACGCCGAGGGGCGGGCAGTCGGGCGGGACACCGGGGCCGACGGCCGACCTCGACGGGCGCGATCTGGCGTGGCTCGCGGGCCCGGACCGGGGCAACAGCCGGACGTCCTACCGGTTCGTCCTGGCGGAAGGGGTGGAGCCGGAAGATCTGCCCGATCGTCTCGCGGACGAGGACAAGGACGGGGACGGGGACGGAAGCGGAACCGTGCTGAACGAACCCATGACCTTCCTGGAGGCGCGCCAGAGGTCGCTGCAGGGGAAGAGGGAGTTCTCGTCCTACGACGACAAGGCCCTCATGGCGATCGGCCGGGCCGGCGCCCGTTGGAGCTTCGCCTTCGACGGCGATCCTGCCCCGTTCAACGCTCAACGGTTCGTCTCCCCCGCCGCGGCTGCCGCCGCGGACACCCACGCGGTGGCGGTGTGGAGCGGTCTGAGGACACGGCACGGGGAGCCCTTCTTCCACCTTTCTGTGGCGCGAGGCGGTGCCGAGCAGTACGCGTTCACGTACGCGGACGGAGAGGTCCGGCGCAGCGGGGAGATTCCAGCGGCTCTGGACCCGGACCGCTTCTTCGGGCACGTGGAGGACGGCACCGAGGTGGAGCGTTCCCTGCTGGAAGCGGTGAGTGCGGAGTTCGGGGCCCATCTGCCGCGCCATGCGATCACCCACGGACGACTGCACACCTTCACCTCCCGTTCCTGGACCCGGCCGCCGGGGAAGGATGAGACGTACAGCGTGATCCAGATATCCATGGGAAACCCGCCGGCCTGACCGGTCGTGCCGAACGGCTCGCCGTGCGACGTGCCTCTCCACCACCCGTTCCGACACCACCAGCCGGGCAGCGTGGAATGATCAAGGGATGACCGAAGAGAGCAGTGCGTACGACGGTGCGCTCCGGCGCGAAACCGAGCGGATCGTCAACGAGATAGCCCAGGAACTGCGCACACTGGACGACGGGACGGCCTGGTTTTCCGGCCTCTCCCCGGCGCGCCGGCAGGGGGTGCTGCAGGAGGTGACCGGCTATGCGATGCAAGCGCACATCACCGCTGCGGACGGCCGCGCGGGGGTGGCGCAGTCCGGGGTCAAGCGGACGGCGAACCCCTCGGTGATGATCTGCATGGACCCGCCCCGCTACGGCTTCGCGCGCCTCCCCGCCGACGAACATGTCACGGCGTTCCGCGTGCTCGTCTCCGTGTTCGCCGTTGCCGACACCCGCCGCAGGCAGACCTATTGCAAGGGAACCTGCGGACACTCATGGCACAACCTCATTGGGGAGGCAGAGGCGTTGTAGCGGGGCTGCTCCCCCCGCCTTCGGGCGGTGCGGCCGCCGGGGCCCTCGGAAACCGCCGCCCGCCGGTCCGGGTCAGGCCGCCGTGCGCTGCACGGTCTTGGGTACGTCCCGGACGCCGCGCGAGAGACGCTCGGCGATGGCCGCGACCATCGTGCGGGGCCGGCGGGGTGCCAGGTGGGCGGTCAGCGCGTGGCTCAGGCCCGGGGTGACGTACGCGCGGTCGGCGTCGAGGGCCCGCAGCGCGGAGCGGACCACCGGCTCCGGGGTGGTGAACGACCCGGTCACGGCGGCCTCCCGGGTACCGATGACGTCGAAGAACCCGGTCTCCACCGGTCCCGGGCAGAGCGCGAGCACGCGGATGCCGCGCCGCCGGTACTCCTGGCGGAGCGCAAGGCTGAAGTCGAGCACGAAGGTCTTGGAGGCTCCGTACACGGCGAAGTACGGCGTCGGCTGGAAGGCGGCGGTGGAGGCCACGTTGACCACCGAGCCCCGGCCGCGGGCAAGCATGCCGGGCAGCAGTTCGTGGGTGAGGTCGACGAGCGAGACGACGTTGACCATCAGCTGGTCGTGGTCGCGCTGACCGTCGATCTCCTCGAACCGGCCGCACGTGCCGAAGCCTGCGTTGTTGACCAGCACGTCCACGCTCAGGCCGCGCTCGGCCAGCTCGGCGCCGATGCGGCGGGCGGCGTCCGGCTCGGCCAGGTCCTGGACCAGGACGTGGGCGTTCACCCCGTGGGCCTGACCGAGCCGGTCTGCGAGGGCGGCCAGGCGGTCGGCCGAGCGGGCTACCAGGACGAGGTCGTGGCCGCGCGCGGCGAGTTGGGCGGCGCATTCCGCACCCAGGCCGGAGGACGCGCCGGTGATCAGAGCAGTGGTGCGCACAGTGGTGCTCCTTTGCTGTCGTGCTCCCCGTGGCAGCGCCGGGCGTCGATGGAACAGGTCGCGGAGGCCGCCGGAGTCACCCGCACCACCGTCCACCGGCGGTTCGCCAATCGGCAGGCCCTGGTCGAGGCCCTGGCCGCCGAGGCCGCGCTGAAACTCGCCGAAGCCATCGAGGACGGCCACCCCGAGACCGCCCATCCGCTGGTCGCGCTGCACCGCGCCACTGCCAACGTCCTGCGCGTCAAGGGTGCTTGGGGGTTCGCCCTCGGGCCTGCCGTGGCGCACAGCGAGCAGGCCGCGCGGACGCACGAGGAGATCGCGCACCGCTGCACCGAACTGCTCGGCCGGATCCAGGCCGAGGGCGTGATCGCGCCGGACGCGGACCTGGAGTGGGTACGGCGCGTCTTCTACGCCCTCATCGGCGAAGCCCTGCACGGCGGGGAAGGCGCCGCCGACAGCCGCCGCGAGCCGGCTCCGGATCCCGATCCCGACCCCGACGCGCTCCCGACCCGCATCATCGACACCCTCCTCCACGGCGTCGGCCCGCGGCCTTCCTCCTGAGCGCCCGCACGCCACCCGCGCTTACTTCACCCCCGCGAGCGCCTTCTCCTCCGCGTCCGCCAGCCAGAAGAACACCGGCGACAGCACCAGTTCGAGGACCGCCAGCGCCACCTGGAACCAGTGCGGCCATCCGGCTACCGCGAGCGAGAGCAGCCGTCCGAGGGCGCCCAGCAGGAACACCGCGGTCAGCCCGCGCACGGCCGATGCAGGGATGGGTGAGCGCCGGGCCGCCCAGAGCCAGGCCAGCCCGTACCCGGCGAAGACGGCCCCGAAGAACCGCCCGAGGCTGTCGATCGTCGGGCCGGCCGAACCGGCGCCCGGTATCGACAGGTTGCCGAGCAGCACGTGCATGAGTCCGATCGCGACGCACGCGTACCCCATCGCCCGGACGAGCCCCCGCAGAATCCTGGCCTTGGCCATGGCTGGTCATCCCCTCCGCCTACTAGACGTGTGTCAACCAAGCTAGCCGCCACTACTGGACACATGTCAAGTAAGCTGGATCCGTGCCTCCCCGCAAGCGGCTCAGCCCCGCCGAACGCCGCGCCCAACTCCTCGACGTCGCGGCCCGGCTCTTCGCCGCACACCGCTACGACGACGTGCTGATGGAGGACGTCGCCGAGCGCGCCGGTGTCTCCCGCGCCCTGCTCTACCAGCACTTCCCGAACAAGCGGGACCTCTTCGCCGCCCTCTACCGGCAGGTCGCCGATCAACTGCTCGCCAGGACCCGGCTCGACCCCGCGGACACCCTGGTGGAACAGCTCACCGAGGGGCTGGACGCCCACATCGCGTACTTCGACGAGAACCGCAACACGGTCCTGGCCGCCAACCGCGTCCTCGCCGGCGATCCCCTGATCCAGACGATCATCACCGACGAGCTCGACGCGCTGCGCGAGCGCCTCCTCGGTGTCCTGCCGCTCGCCGACACCGCCACCCGGCAGACCGTGTCGGGCGTACTGAAGAGCTGGCTGGTCTTCGTCCAGGTCCTGTGCGTGGACTGGCTCGCGCAGACGACACCGCCGCGGTGCTCCCGCAGCGAACTGCGCGACGTCTGTATCGGCGCCCTCCTTGGCGCCGTCCGCCCGCTCCTCGCCGAGGACCCTGCCCCCGACTGGCCCCGGACCCCGTCGAAGCACGCCGGGTAGAGCGGTGGGGGGGGGGCGGGGGGGCCGGCGCGGGGGGCGGGGGGGGGGCGGGGGCG
>NZ_JBEZVK010000088.1:0-13309 GCF_040636955.1 Streptomyces sp. NPDC032472 | reverse complement strand
GGTGCGGCCCGGCCGTGCGAACGGACGAACCCGCCGTCGCCTGCCGAGCCGCACCCATGCACCTACGAAGCGGCCAGGGCCTCCAGGGCGGGGACCGTCTGGGCCGGGGTCGGCAGGGCGGCGTTCTCCGCCTGAAGGCGTACGGCGGCCTCGCGCAGCGCCGCGTCGGTGATCAGCCGCTCCAGGAGCGGGGCGTCGACGTCTTGGGAGACCGAGCGCAGGGCGGCGCCGGTTGCGGTGAGGGCGTCGGCGTTGGCGAAGTGGTCGGCGCCCTGGGGCAGCAGGAGCTGGGGCAGACCGGCCTGCAGGGCGGTGAGCAGGGTGCCGGAGCCGCCGTGGTGGATCAGCGCGTCCGAGGCGGTCAGCAGCTCGGCGAGCGGGACCCAGGGCAGCGGGCGGACGTTGTCCGGGAGGGTGCCGAGCGCGGTGAGGTCGGCGTCGCCGACGGCGAGGAGGAACTCGGCATCCACCGAGGCCGCGGCTTCGATCAGGCGGACGATGGCGCGGACCCCGTCCATCTCGGTGAGCACCGTGCCCAGGGTGATGGCGACGCGCGGGCGGGTACCGCGGCGGAGCAGCTCGGCCGGGACGATGCCGCCGCCGTTGTAGGGGACGTAGCGCATCCGCAGGCCGCCCGGGTCGCCGCCGAGCGAGGCGGGGACGATGTTCAGCGGGGTCGGCGCGGCAGGGCCGGCGACCTTGTGCGACTCGTACGCCTCGGTGAAGTGCGCGGCGATCCGGCCGACCATGTCGAGGCCGGAGGTGACGCCGAAGTTCTGGATCGCAGACGGGATCTTCAGCTTGGCCGCGACCAGCGGGGCGGAGGCCTGGAAGGAGTCGTAAACCAGCAGGTCCGCACCCCAGCCGTCGGCGACCTCCAGCAGGCCGTCCACCGTGGGGCGGGAGACCAGGGCGAAGGCGTGGGCCGCCCTGTCGAGGATCTGCTCCGTCGTCATGTCGTGCGCGACGTACTTCACCTCCTCGCCGGTCGACTGCTCGAATACGTCCCGGACGGTGCGGCCGTCACCGATCTCGACGATCGGAAATCCCGCCTCACGAAGCTGGCCCAGCGGCTGCGAGCCCGCGAACAACACCTCGTGCCCGGCCGCGCGCAGCGCCTGCGCGGTCGGAACCATCGGGAAGAGGTGGCCGGCTGCCGCCGGACCGGTGAAGAGTATGCGCACGGTGTCTCCTTGCCCACGATCTGTCGTGCCGGGGCGAGCCGTGCCGGACTCCCCCCGGTTCCCCTCGGTGAACTCACGGGAAGGCGGACTGTGTTCCCTTTACAAGGATCGAGAATCGGACAATCGCGTACCGGTCATCGCGGACGAGACCCGCCGTGCTCCACGCGGCAGCGTGACCGGCCCCGCAGGCGGGCCGAGCGGGCGGCCTGGCCGATCCGGCCGCGTTGCAGGGCCGCTGGTGGAGCTGGGCTGCGTCCGCCCCCCGGGATTCCAACCCGGCGAGAGACCCGGACGGAACCTTCTGCGCCGAGAACCAGGCCCCGGACGTGTGGTTCCTGGCCGGCAACTTCGGCGGGCAGAGCCGGCGGAAGTGCTCCGTGCCCGCGGGGCTGCCCGTGGCCTTTCCCGTGGTCAACTTCACCGGTACCGCGGACGACTGCAAGACCGCGCTGGCCGACGCCGGCGGCACGGCCGTGCTCGACGGCAAGCCGCTGGACGTCGCCCGGCACTCGGCGGTGCCGATCCGCATCAAGGGAGTGGAGGGCAACCCGGTCACCCGCGAGGCCGGCACGTTCAGCGCACTGGCCTGCGGACTGTGGGTGAGGCTCGATGCCCTCCCGACCGGCCCGCACAGCCTCACGATCTCCGGGTCCTCGGGGGGCTTCCGACTTGATGTGACCTACGCGCTCCAGGTCGGGTAACCGCTGACTGCGCTAGGAGACGTCCTTGACGAAGACGAGGCCGTCTGTGTTCGCCAAGTCGGCCGGGTTCAGCGGGGCGTAGCCGAACCACGGTGATTCCCGGGGCGCGGGAGGCGTGGTGGTGAAGGTCGCGGCCAGGCTCCGGGGGTCGACGACGTGGTGGCCCTCCGGGAGTGCGTACAGGAGTCCTTCGACGGTGTCCGGCGGCGGGGTCTCCACTCCCCGGTGCCGGATCGTGCCGAGGGCCGTGGCCACGAAGGCGTAGTCCTCGCCGAGCCGGGCGCTCACCAGTGCGCCGGCGCCCCACCACTGCAGCGGCGCCCCGCCCATCCGCATCGTGCTCTTGCCGCGCTGCAGATGGGAGTTGTGGGCGTGGACGAACACCGGGCCCCGGGCGGCGAGGGCGAGGAGGTTGTGGGCCATCATCTGGTCCCGCACGCTCACCAGCCGGGTCAGGCGGGCCGGTGAGGTGTCGGCCATCCCGTGGTGGTAGCGCAGCAGGCCGAGGGCGGTGCGCCCGTACAGGCGGGCCCGGTCCCAGTCCTCCTGCGAGGTCGCGGCGCGGAGGTGCGGCGCCTGCTGGTCGAGCAGCGCCACCAGGTCGTCGGCGAGCACCCGGAGTCGGGCGGCATCCGCCGACTGCCCGACGGATCGGGCCGGGTCCGTCATCGCGGCGGGGTCCGTCCAGCGGTCGTCGGTTCCGAGCAGGTGGTCGAGCGTTTGCGCGGTGCAGGGGAGAAGGTCGGTGTCCACATGGGCCGAGAGGTGCTCGTGGAGTGCGGTCAGGGCCTGCCGCGGGCTCGCGGCGTCGGTGATCTCCAGCGGGCCGTCGAAGCCGGCGAAGCGGAGCTGCTCGGGCGCGGGTCGGCCGTCGTTGTAGGTGCGCATCCAGCGCACGAGCTCGCGGTTGGGCGGGAAGGCGCCCCAGCCGTGGCTGAATCCGTGCTCCATGACCTCGTCGAGGGTGCCGGTGCCGGAGGTGACGTGGTCGTCCACGAGCAGGCCCTTCAGGCAGTCGCTCTCGATCGCGATCGTCCGGTAGCCCTCCTCCTCGACGAGCTGCCGGAAGAGCTCGTTGCGCAGGTCGAGCAGGGTGTCCTCGCCGTGGGTGGGCTCGCCCAGGGCGAGCAGCCGGGGCCGGGCCGGGAGCAGCCGCATGACGGCGGCAGCGTCGACGGTGCGGGCGGTGTCCTTGATGTCGGTCGCCATGCCTTCAACGGTATCGTTGAACCATCGGTTGAAGGTTTTGGTGGGTATCTTCCGTGGTATGGGGAGAAACCTTCAAAGCGGGGAGCGGCTCAGGCCGGTGGATCTGGCGCGCGGGCACGGTCTGTCGACGCAGGCGGTCAGGAACTACGAGGAGGCCGGCATCCTTCCGGCCGCCGGTCGCACGGCCCACGGCTACCGCACCTACGCTCCACTGCACGCGGCTGCCCTGGCGGCGTTCCTCGCCCTGGTGCCCGGCCATGGGCACCAGGCGGCAACGTCGATCATGCAGGCGGTGAACCAGGGCGCGGTGGAGGAGGCGTTCCGCCTCATCGACGAGAGCCACGCGCAGCTCCTCGGCGACCGGCGGACCCTGCGGGCCGTGGAGACCGCCCTGCGCGATCTGGAGCCCGGTGCAGGGTCCGGTGGTGGTGATGGGTCCGCGGCCGGCGGGGGGCCCGGGGTCGGCGGTTCGTTCATCGGGCCGCTGGCGGGCGAGCTCGGGATCCGGCCCGCAACGCTGCGCAAGTGGGAGCGGGCCGGACTGGTCCGGCCCCGTCGCGACCCGCTCACGGGGTACCGCGTCTACGACGAGGCCGCCGTACGGGACGCCCGGCTGACCCAGCAGCTGCGGCGGGGCGGGTACCTGCTGGAGCAGATCGCCCCGCTGATCGCCCAGGTCCGGGCGGCCGGCGGCCTGGAGCCGCTCCAGGGCGCACTGTCCGACTGGCACGGCCGGCTGTCCGCCCGTGGGCGGGCGATGCTCACCGGCGCGGCGGAGCTGGAGGCGTACCTGCGGCAGCGCGGGTGATGCTTCGGCCGACTGCTGCGAGCGACCGGACGTCAGGGCGTCCGGGCGTCAGGGCGTCCGGGCGTCAGGCCGTCGGGCGTCCGGACCGTTCCCCCTTACATCCGTTCGCGCCGCCGAGACGTATCAGGGGCAGGGACCTGAGCGTGCACACGCTCATGCCCACGCCCGAAGGAGGTCGGACGATGAAGTTCACCGCTCACCGGGCGGCCGCCGCAGCCTGCGGCGTGCTCCTGCCCTTGGGGTTCTTCGCAGGGCCCGCCGTCGCCGCGCACGCGGCCGCGACCGGGCAGCCGTCGGCAGAGTGCGAGGACGTGCGGCCGGGCCGTGCCTCCAACGCACCTGGTTCCGCGTTCAACGAGGACGGGGTGGCCGGTACCCGCTACGCGGGTGAGCAGCCGCAGAATTCCGGGAACCCGCACTCCGTGTCGCAGTACGACGTGGCCTGCATCCGGATCGAGCAGCACCACTGACGCGAGGGGGCGCTCACTTCTCCGTGAAGACGATGTCCCTGGACGGGTGGGTCATTCTGACGATGTTGTCCGAGGTGACCTCGACGATCTGGTGCAGGCCCTTGAAGAGCGTCCCGCCGTCCGAGAGGAGGCGGAACTCGTCCTGGGCCCCGGCCAGGAAGGCGCGGAAGCACGCCATGGAGGGAGCGGCGTTGCCGGTGAAGTCCAGGTAGTCCTTCAGCCGGCGGAACAGCTTCGGCAGGATCACCGCTCCGGTGAGGTCGTGCGTGAGCGAGCTCATCGCGGTGACCGTCGCCCCGTGCAGGGTCTTGTCGACCGCCCACACGCCCTGAGCGGACGCCCTCGCCTTCTCCGAGGCGTCGGTCAGGAGTTCGCGCAGGTGGACGGGCAGGCCCGAGTAGAAGGTCGGGTAGGCCAGGCCGAGCAGGAGCAGGTGGTGGTTGGCGGTCCTCTTCAGCAGGTCCTCGTCGACGCCGGTCCAGTAGCCGCTGTACACGGGCGGGGTGCCCCTGCCCACGAAGGCCACGCAGCGGCCGTAGGCGTCGGCGCCGCGGGTGAGGATCCAGCCGGACACGCTGTCCGGTGTGGTGGCGACGGTCTCGTCCTCGTCGCGCAGGACGGTGTCGAAGCCCAGGTGCTTCAGCAGCGCGTCGGCGGCCTGGTGGGCGAGGCCCAGCGGCTGGTGCTCGATGTGGGGCTTCTCGCCGTAGTGGGTCTCCAGGGCGTCGATCCCTTCGAGCCGGATGGCCGCGCGCCCGTCGGCCTTGGGCACGACGTGTCCGTCGCCGGGCACGAGCCTCCAGTCGGCCACGTTGTCCGGGATGAACGGGAGGGTGTCGCCGTCCGGTTTGGCGCCGCCCTCGACCTTGAATTTCCCTCTGATCAACAGCATGGACATGGCAACTCCCCCTCGTGAAAGGAGGCGGCGGAATGCGGTGTGAATGCGGTGCGTCTTCATCGTCGCGCCGCCGCCCGGCCGCGTCCACCGCAGGCCGCGGGGCGGCGGGCGTGCGCGGCGGACGGGTCAGCCGGTGTCGCTCTCCGGGTGGGTCTGGGTCTTCAGGGCCCAGTACCATGCTGTCAGCGTACGACCGCACCACGGCGCCCGCCGCAGTTCAGAAGCCCGTGGGCAGGCGCGGGGTGTAGCTGCTCTCCAGTTCCCGCGTCTCTTCCTCGTCCAGGCGTACGTCCAGCGCTGCCACCGCGTCGTCGAGGTGGGCGGGCCCGGTCGCGCCGACGACGGGCGCGGCGACGGCCGGGTTGCCCAGGACCCAGGCGAGTGCGATCCGGGCCATCGGGACGCCCCGCCGCGCCGCGATGCGCTGGACGGCCTCGACGATCGGCCGGTCGACGGCGGCGGCGAACCGCCGGCCGATCGGGTCGTTCGCGGTGCGGCTCGTGCTCCGTCCGTACGGCCGGGCCAGGTGGCCCTTGGCGAGCGGGCACCACGGCAGGCTGGACACGCCCTGGTCGGCGAGCAGGGGGAACATCTCCCGCTCGTCCTCCCGCTGGACGAGGCTGTACTGGTTCTGCATCGACACGAACCGGGTGTGCCCGTTCCGGGCGGCGGCCTCCTGCATCTTGGCGAACTGCCAGGCCCACATGGACGAGGCGCCGATGTAGCGGGCCTTGCCCGCCTTGACCACCTCGTGCAGGGCTTCCATCGTCTCTTCGACGGGCGTCGCCGGGTCGAAGCGGTGGATCTGGTAGAGGTCGACGTAGTCGGTGCCCAGTCGGGTGAGCGAGGCGTCGATCTGGCGGAAGATCGCTCTGCGGGACAGGCCGGATCCTTCCGGACCCTCGTGCATCGGCAGTCCGACCTTGGTGGCGATGACCACGTCGGACCGCCGCGTGTACGTCCGCACGGCGCGGCCGACGATCTCCTCCGAGGTGCCGCCTGCGTAGACGTTGGCGGTGTCCCAGAAGTTCACGCCGAGTTCGACGGCGCGCCGGAAGACCGGGGCGGCGGCCTGCTCGTCCAGGGCCCAGGGGTTGACGCCCTGCGTCGGGTCGCCGAACCCCATGCAGCCGAGTGCGATGCGGCTGACCTTGAGGTCGGTGCCGCCGAGCGGGATGTGCTGCACCTGCATCACCCTTCGCCTCCTCTCTTCTCGTTCCTCATGCCGGATAGGGGACGGCTTCGCGCGCCGTGCGCAGGGCGCCGGCCCACCAGGCGAGTTGGTCGAGCAGGACCTTGGCGTATCCGGCCGCCCGGGAGTCGAGCGGGCGCCCGTCCTCCCATGCCGTGAAGTAGTTCGGGAAGGCCAGGCCGTCGCGGATCGTGACCGCGTGCAGCTCGGTCAGGACGTTCTCCAGGTGCAGCACGGCGTGCCGGCCGCCCGCCGCGCCGCCGTAGCTGACGAATGCGACCGGCTTGGCGGTCCACTGGGTGAAGTGCCAGTCGATGGCCGCCTTGAGGGAGGCGGGGTAGCTGTGGTTGTACTCCGGGGTGACGATGACGAAGGCGTCCGCGGAGTCGAGGGCCGCCGTGAGCGCCGCCATGCCGGCCGGACGCGGGTAGGCGTCCCCGGCGAACTTCGGCGATGCCGCGGGGAGCTCCAGAGGGATGTCGGCCTCGGCGAGATCGACGACCTCCACGTCGAACCCGCCGTGGGTACGGGCCTGTTCCGCCACCCACGAGGCCACGACCGGGCCGAAGCGGCCCTCGCGGACGCTTCCGGTGATGACGACCAGCTTGGGCTGCTGCTTCGTGTTCTCCATGCCCTCCACGATCGGGGCGCCGCAGAGCCGCAACCAGGCCGTGCCCAGACTGGCCCCCGCAGGGCCACCCTGAGCGCCCCTCGGCCGGAGCGGCGCGGCTTATGCTGCCGACATGGGTACGCCACTGGGGGACTTCATCCGTGCCAAGCGGGACAGCATCCAGCCCGAATCGCTGGGGCTGCCCGATCACGGGCGCCGCCGCTCACCGGGCCTGCGCCGCTCGGACCTGGCGGCGCGGGCCGGGATCAGCGTCGAGTACCTGACCCGCCTGGAGCAGGGCCGCGACCGCAACCCCTCGTCCGCGGTGGTGAACGCGCTGGCCGACGGGCTCAGTCTCGGCCCGGCGGAGCGCAACCACCTGCGCTACCTGGCGAAGATCACCGGTGGTGCGTGCACCGGCCATGCCCGGCCGGCACCGCCGAGCCGTGCGGTGCGGCCGGGCGTCCTGGACACGCTGCGCCTGTTGGAGCCGGGCATCGCGGCGGTGGTCAACCGGCTCGGCGACGTACTCGCCCACACCGCCTCCTACCGGTCCGTGATGGGCGCCGCGGGGCTGTTCGACACCGACGCCGAGGTCCCGAACCTCACCCGCTACGTCTTCACCGACCCGCGTGCCCGGACGTTCTTCGCCGACTGGGACGGCGTCGCCGACGAGCAGGCGTTCGACCTGTGGCTCGGCCCGTCGGTCGAGAACTCGGAGTGGATCAGCGCGGAACTCGCGCCTGTCGCCGGCCCCGACTTCACGACCCGGCTCAACCACCACCGGGTTCCCCGGCGCGGCGTCCTCCGGCTCGCCCATCCTTCTGGTCACGAGCTCCGCCTCTCGCGCGAGACGCTCGAACTACCCTCGGATGAGCAACAGTTGGTTGTTCTCCTGCCCGCCGACGAGGCGACGGCCCAATACGTTCAGCAGGCAGTGCACGCGGCCGCGCCCCGGCTCCGGGCGATCTCCTGACGCAGTGCGCCGATGCGCGTCGGCGTTCACACCACGAGGCCGCTGCCTTCGTGGACGTCGTACGCGAACAGCCCCTGCGGACGTGTGGTCTTGCCGAACCCGCCGGCGCCGTACAGCCCGGTGGTGGTCACCACCGGGCCGCCGGGCCGGCGGCGCACGGCCCTGACGGCTTCGCGGGCCTCGTCCCGGTCGACCCACCCCCGCGGTAGCGGAGGCGCGGCCGGCCGGGGCACCCGCCCGGGCTGCGGGAGGGGGACGAACGTCAGGGGCAGCGCAGCCAGGACAGCGCTTCCGCCGAGGACGCCGGCCATGGGGTCCGCATTGCCCCATCCTGGCGGACCGTCGTCATCAGCAGCCACACCAGTAGCCCCAGACACTGCCACTGTCAGTCCCGCCGCCCAACAGGCCCAGGTCGCCGCGCCGTCGATCGTCGCGCCCCACAGTCTCGGCGGCGCCACCGGTTCGCGGCGAGCGCACGCGCCCCGGAAGGAGTTCGCTGTGCTGGAGGCGCTGCTGCGGGCCGAGGGGGCCGTACTGGGCAACGACGACCTGATCGAGCAGGTCTGGGAGCAGGACACCTCGTACCGGACGAACGCGGTCCGGGTGACGCTCAGCAAGCTGCGGGCGAAGCTGGGCGAGCCGCAGCTGATCGAGACCGTGCCGGGAGCCGGCTACCGGATCGCCGATCCGCTGTGAGAGCAGTGCTCCGTTCCGAGCGCGCCCGTCTCACGGCGCTGTACGGCTCCCTCCTCGTCCTCGCCGACGGCGGGCTGATCGCCCTGGTGAACGTCCTGCTGCGGGGCGGCCTGTACGCCCGTATCAGCGGCGCCGTGACCACCGCGGTGCCCCGCGGCGAGTTCCAGAAGGCCCTGGTCCGGGGCGACAGGCCACCCGTTCCGGCCCAGTCGCCACCGCCCGACCAGGTGCCGAGCCCGGAGGAGCTACAGAGCTACGCGGTCACCCGCAACCTCTCCAGCGCCGTCGAGCAGGCCACCCTGCACGAGCTCCTGCTCGTCTCCCTCATCGCCCTCGCCGTCTTCGCCGTGCTGTCGATCTGGCTGGCCTGGTGGATGGCGGGCCGCGTCCTGCGCCCGGTCGGGGTGATCACCGAGACGGCGCGCCGCCTGTCCGGGGCGAACCTGCACGAGCGGATCGCCCTGGAGGCCCCGCCGGGCGAGCTCAAGCGGCTGGTCGACACCTTCGACGGGATGCTCGACCGGATGGAGAGCCTGGTGGGGGCCCAGCGGCGGTTCGCCGCGAACGCCGCGCACGAGCTGCGGACGCCCCTGGCCGTGCAGCGGGCGGCGGCAGAGATCGGCCTGGCCGGGGATCCGCCGCCCGAGAAGGTGGCCCGGATCCGGGAGCGGCTCATCGGCATCGCCGACTCCAGCGAGCACCTCATCGAATCGCTGCTGCTGCTCGCGGTGTCGGAGGAGGGTCTGGAGGCCACCGAGGCGGTGGACCTCGCCGCCCTGGCCGAGGCGGACCTGGCCGAGGCGGACCCGGCGGCGACCGCCCACGAGGGCCTGACCGTCGTCACCGACCTCGCACCCCTGACCGTACGGGGCGACCGCGCCCTGCTGGACCACCTGATCCGCAACCTGCTGGCCAATGCCGTGCGCCACAACCGCCCGGGCGGCCGCATTGAGGTGTCCACGGCACGAGGCCCGGCCGGAGGCGTCCTGACCGTGGCGAACACCGGACCGGTGATCGACCCGCAGGACGTGCCCCGACTGCTGGAGCCGTTCCGCCGCCGGGCCGAGCGCCGCCACACGGCGGGCGAGGGCGCCGGCCTCGGCCTCTCCCTGGTGGCCTCGATCGCCCGCGCCCACGGCGCCAGGCTGCAGGCGGAGGCGAACCCGGCGCCGGGCGGGGGCATGACGCTCCGGGTCCGCTTCGAGGCCCAGGACGGGCCGGCGGGGCGGGCGATCTGACCGATTCACCCGGTTCGCGGCATGTGAGGGGATGTGAGGAGACCCACCCTTCCTTGACCCGGGACGGAGGGGCTCCTTAGCGTCGATGGCGGGGACCGACCGTGGAGGATGAACGCGCCCATGCGCATGACCAGCACTGCCGTACGCCGTCGACGGGCGACGGGAGCCGCCGTGGCGGCAACCGCACTGGGTCTTCTGGCGGCGTCCGTGGCGCCGGCCCTCGCCGCCACGGACGCCTCCTCCGGCGGCCGCTCCCGGGCGACGTCCTCCTCCGGCTCGGCCGTGGGTTCCGGGGCCGGCCCGGCCGTGGGTTCCGGGGCCGGCCCGGCCCGCACGGTCATTTCGCCGGCCATCTCCCGGCTGGCCCAGGGCAGCGGGCGGGACATCGCGATCACCATCGACGACGGTCCGGACCCGAAGTGGACCCCGCAGATCCTGCGGGTGCTCCGGCAGAACCACGTCAAGGCCACCTTCTGCATCATCGGCAAGCGCGCGCAGGAGCACCCCGAGCTGGTGCGCGCGGTCTCGGCCGACGGGCACCAGCTGTGCGACCACACCGTCGACCACGACGTGACGATGGACCACAAGCCGGTCGCCTACCAGCGGCAGCAGATCCTCGACGGCAAGGCCATGATCGAGAAGGCCGTGCCGGGCGTCGCGGTGAACTACTACCGCGCCCCGGGCGGCGCCTTCACCCCCGAGAGCCGCGCGATCGCCGCGGCGAACGGGATGCGGCCCCTGGGCTGGAGCGTGGATCCCCAGGACTGGAGCCGCCCGGGCCTGCCGGCCATCGTCTCCGCGGTGGAGGGCAAGCTGCCCGAGCGCCCCACCGTCCTCTTCCACGACGGCGGCGGCGACCGCAGCCAGACCGTGGCCGCCCTGGAGCAGTACCTCCCCTGGCTCAGGGCCCGGGGCTACGCCTTCACCTTCCCTACCCGGACCACGCCCTGAGCGCCTGAGGAGCCGCGTCAGCGCAGCGATTCCCTCGGCGGCCGCTCGCGCTGGGCGCCGTACGCGATGAAGTAGGCCGGGACCCGGTTGAGCCACCGCGAGTCGGTGATCAGCTCGGTCAGCCGCTTCGCCTTGCGGGGGTCGCCGAACGCGGCCCGGCCGGCCAGCAGCGGCTCGATGACCTGGGCGTGGGCCACGCGCTGCAGCCCCTGGGTGGCCACGGTGGTGGGCCAGCGCCGGTGCTGGACGCGGCGCACGTCCCGCAGCCCCACGGTCCCCTGGCGCAGCGGGCCCACCAGGTACCGGGCCGCGGCCACCGCGTCCTGTACGGCCAGGTTGATGCCGATGCCGAAGACGGGTGACATGGCGTGCGCGGCGTCCCCGATGCACAGCAGCCCGGGACGGTGCCAGCGGCGCAGCCGTTCCAGGCGTACGTCGAGCAGCTTCACCTCGTCCCAGGAGGTCAGGGCGTGGGCCCGGTCGGCCAGCCAGGGCGCGGCGTCCGTGAACTGGGCCATGAAGCGCTCCAGGCCCTCGGCGCGGCGCTCGGCGTCGGTTCCCTTGGGGATGAGGGCGGCGCACTGCCAGTAGTCGCCGCGGTCGATGAACGCGGTGAAGAACCTCTCCCCCAGGCCGCCGACGAGCCCGCTCGGGTCCTCCTCGCGGCGCGGCAGCCGGAACCACCAGGCGTCCATCGGGCACGCGAACCCCTGCAGCCCGAGCTCGGGCAGCTCCCTGGCGAGCGAGCCCCGGCCGTCGCAGGCCACGGTCAGGGTGGCCCTGAGCTCACCGGTGCTGCCGTCGGCGGTGCGGTAGCGCACACCCCTGACCCGTCCGCCCTCCATCAGGAAGGACGTCGCCTCGGTGTTCATGCGCAGCCGGAAGGACGGTTCCCGGCGCGCTTCGTCCGCGAGGAGGTCGAGCAGGTCCCACTGGGGCACCATCGCGATGTAGTTGTACTTGCCGTGCAGCGCGCCGATGTTGCCGATCGTCACGAGGGACCGGTCCGGGGCGAGGGGCAGTTGCACCGAGGACACGTGGCGCTGCGGCAGCCGTGCGAAGCGTTCGGCGAGGCCGATGTCGTCGAGCAGCGAGAGGGTGGACGGGTGCACGGTGTCGCCGCGGAAGTCGCGCAGGAAGTCCCCGTGCTTCTCCAGCACCGTCACCTCCACGCCGGCCCGGGCCAGCAGCAGTGCCAGGACCATGCCTGCGGGCCCGCCTCCCACCACGCAGCAGGTCGTTCGCTCCACGGCAACCACTCCCTTCGCGGGCCTCGGGTGTGAGCCCAAGGGGACGTATACCGTACGGACGCCCCGGCGGGCGGCAGGAACCGGTCGTGGTCAGTGCGCGGTGGCCCGAGAGGCGGCGCGCAGGACCGCCTCGGCCTCGCCGGCCAGGCGGTGGACGAGGTCGGCTGCGGGTGCGACGTCGCCGATCAGGCCTGCGGACTGGCCGGTCAGCGGCAGGAGCCGATGGGCCGTGCCGTTCCGCATCGCCGTCATGACCTGGTTGCGCAGCGCGTCCGCCGTGTCGGCGGCGGCCTGCCCGCGGGCGTTCCACTCGTCGACGAACTCGGTGCGCAGCGAGCGCGGGACGGTGTCGTACCCGCCCTCGGTGGGGGGCGGCAGGACGTGCTGGGCGAAGGCCACCTTGACCGCGTCCTGACTGGCGGCGGCACCGATGGCCGCCTTCCACTCGTCGGGGACGGCGCATTCGGCCGAGGCGAGGAACCGCGTGCCGATGCTGACGCCTTGTGCCCCGAGCACGAGGGCCGCGGCCAGACCCCGGCCGTCCGCGATGCCGCCGGAGGCGAGGACCGGCAGCGGCGCCACCGCGTCGACGACCTGCGGCACCAGCACCATCGTGCTGACCTGGCCGCTGAAGCCGCCCGCCTCCGTGCCCTGGGCGATGATCACGTCGGCTCCGGCCTCGGCTGCGCGCAGGGCCTGCTCGACGGTGGTCACCTGCTGTACGTAGAGGGCCCCCGCATCGTGGACGCGTCCCACCAGATCGCCCGGTGCGCCCAGCGCGAGCGAGAACACGGGCGGCCCCGCGGCAACGACGGCATCGAAGACCTCCGGGTCGAAGGGGCGGCGGGTCATGTTGACCGCGAACGGCCTCTCGGTGAGCCCGCGCAGGCGGGCCATGTCCTCGCGTGCCTGCGCCGCCGTGCGCAGGGCGGTCGGGAGGCTGCCGAGTCCGCCGGCGTTGCTCACCGCGGCGGGGAGCTCGACGCCTTGCTGCCACGGCCCTCCCAAGGCTCCCTGCACGATCGGCACGTCGATGCCGAGCACGTCGCACACCGGTGTCCTGAGCACGGTCCTCCGTTCACGCCCGCCCGTTCGGTCCCCGTCACGGTTTCTGCTACGGGGTACT
>NZ_JBEZVK010000087.1:0-22300 GCF_040636955.1 Streptomyces sp. NPDC032472 | reverse complement strand
GCCGCGCCGCCCGAACTCCCCCCGCCAGGCCCCTCGTCCCCGGCCCCGGTCAGCCCGCGGCCCTCCGCGGTGCCGTCCGCGCCGCCCACGGCCCCGCCGACGGGGGCCGCGGGCAGGTCGGCGCTGCCGACGGCCCCGCCGCCGACGCCCTCGGGGTCGCGGGCGCCCACCCGGGCCGTGTCCCCGTCCCCGTTCCCGTCCGCACCGCCGGGCCAGTCCTCGCCGACGCCGACCCCGAGCACGACACGGCCGTAGCGCCCCGGCCGGGCGCCCTCGTGCTCCGCCTGGCGCCCCGGGCACCGCATGCGTACGCCCGGCAGCGGCGGCGTGCGGGCCCCGGGGGCGGGCCCGGCCTCAGTCGGCGGCCGGAGCGCCCGCGCCGGCGCAGGCCAGATGGCCCCAGCGGGCGCCGACCTTGGTGATGGTCTCCCCGGAGGCGTACGGCTTGCCGCAGGGGCAGCTGCCGGGGAACTTCGCCTTGACCCGGCCGCCGCCGCTGCGCCCGCGGGCGGCGGCCGCCTTCTTCGCCGGGGCGGCGGAGGGCCCCCGGGCGGGGACGGCCCGCCCGGGGTCCGGTACCGGCGGCTCGCCGCTGCCGAGCGCGGTCCCGGCCGCCTGCTGGGAGACGGCCGCGTCGCTGGCGGCCTGGTCGGCGATCGCGTTCAGGTGGTCGCCGTCGGTGCGGTGCGCCGGGACGTAGCGGAACTCCACGTCCCGCTCGGCCAGCAGCACGTCGATGCTCTCGACGAGCTCCCGGTTGGCGACGGGCTTGCCCGCGGCGGTCTTCCACCCGTTGCGCTTCCAGGCCGGGAGCCACTGGGTCACGGCCTTCATCGCGTACTGGGAGTCCATCCGCACCTCGACGGCCGTCCCCGGGGCGAGGGCCTCCAGCAGCCGCTGGAGGGCGGTCAGTTCGCCCACGTTGTTCGTGGCGCGGCCCAGCGGGCCGGCCTCCCAGCGCTCGGGGCGTCCCTCGGCGTCGGCGATGACCCACGCCCAGCCGGCGGGCCCGGGGTTTCCCTTGGCCGCCCCGTCGCAGGCGGCAATGATCCGTGTCGACATCCCTCGATCATGCCCCAGCCGCGGGCCGGGTCAGGACCGCGCCCGTTCCGCGCGAGGCCCGATGCCCTCCACGGCCGCGACCAGCGGAGCGAGTTCCGGGTTGGCCGCGGCCTCGTCCAGCGCCTCGCGCAGCGCGGCGTCGTTGGCCGGCCGGGCGGCGGCGAGCAGGGCCAGGCCCGCCTCGGTCACGTCGGTGTAGATGCCGCGCCGGTCGGTGTCGCAGAGGTAGCGGCTGAGCAGCCCGCGGTCCTCCAGGCGGCTGACCAGCCGGGTGGTGGCGCTCTGGCTGAGGAGGACCGAGTCGGCCACCTGGTGCATGCGCAGGTGCCCGCCGGGCCCGTTGTGCTGCCGGCTGAGCACGTCCAGCAGGGAGTACTCGCGCACGCTCAGCCCGTGCCCGGCCTGCAGGGCCCGCTCGATGTGCGCCTCGATCCGCCCGTGCAGCAGGGAGAGGGCGCACCAGCCCTGGGAGAGGGCGGTGAGCGCGCTGTCCGTGGCCGTCATGGCCTCCTCCTTCGGTCCGCGGGCCTCCAGGATAGTCGACCGGCGCAATAGCCCGCGTTTGCAAGTATCCCGCGTCTGCAATTAATGTGTACGCATGAAAGCCGCGGCTGCAAGAGACCGGTCGAAGGCTTCCCCCACGGCACCCCACCTCCGCCTGAAGGACACCTCCCCTCATGCCCCTCGCACTCCTCGCCCTCGCCATTGGGGCCTTCGGGATCGGCACCACCGAGTTCGTGATCATGGGCCTGCTCCCCGAGGTAGCCGCCGACTACGGCGTCTCGATCCCCACCGCGGGCCTCCTCGTCACCGGATACGCCCTCGGCGTCGTCCTCGGAGCCCCGCTGATGACCGTCCTCGGCACGCGCATCCCCCGCAAGCGCATGCTGATGCTCCTCATGGGCCTGTTCATCGCCGGCAACGTG
This sequence comes from Streptomyces sp. NPDC032472, assembly GCF_040636955.1. NCBI lineage: Bacteria > Bacillati > Actinomycetota > Actinomycetes > Kitasatosporales > Streptomycetaceae > Streptomyces > Streptomyces sp. NPDC032472. The sequence goes on along the minus strand of NZ_JBEZVK010000087.1, from coordinate 20,312 downwards.
CTCTCCGCGCTCGCCCCCGTCTTCGGCGTCATGCTCGCCGGGCGCGTCGTCGCCTCCCTCGCCCACGGCGCCTTCTTCGGCATCGGCTCGGTCGTCGCCGCGGAGCTCGTCGCCCCCGAGAAGAAGGCCGGCGCCATCGCCATGATGTTCACCGGTCTGACCGTGGCCAACGTCGTCGGCGTCCCCCTCGGCACGCTCGTCGGCCAGACCCTCGGCTGGCGTACCACCTTCCTGGTCGTCGCCGCCCTCGGCGTGCTCGGCCTCCTCGGCATCGCCCGGCTCGTCCCGGAGCTGCCCCGGCCCGAAGGCGTCCGGATCCGGCACGAGCTGGCCGCCTTCCGCAACGTCCAGGTGCTGCTCGCGATGGCGATGACCGTCCTCGGCTTCGGCGGCGTCTTCGCCGCGATCACCTACATCACGCCGATGATGACGAACGTCGCCGGCTTCGCCGACACCTCCGTCACCTGGCTGCTCGTCCTTTTCGGCCTCGGCATGGTCGCCGGCAACCTCGTCGGCGGCCGGTTCGCCGACCGTGCGCTGATGCCGATGCTGTACGTGTCCCTGGGCGCCCTGGCCCTGGTCCTCGCCCTCTTCACGTTCACCGCCCACACCAAAGCCGGCGCCGCCGCCACCGTCGTGCTCATCGGCGCCCTCGGCTTCGCCACCGTGCCGCCGCTGCAGAAGCGGGTCCTCGACCAGGCCGCGGGCGCGCCCACCCTGGCCTCCGCCGTGAACATCGGCGCCTTCAACCTCGGCAACGCCCTCGCCGCCTGGCTCGGCGGGCTCGTCATCGCCGCCGGACTCGGCTGGACCGCCCCGAACTGGGTCGGCGCCGCGCTGGCCGCCTCCGCCCTGGTCCTCGCCGCCGTCTCCGGCGCACTGGAGCGGCGCACCGCCGCCCGCCGGGGACGCATCGCCGCTTCCCGCGGCCCGGCCCCCGCCGCCGGCCGGGCGCCGGAGGCCGTCACCGCCCGCCACTGATCCAGCCCCGCCCGTACGCTCCGCAGCCCCACCCCCCAGGAGAACCCCGCCATGTCCGCCCGTACCCGCACCGCCGTCGCCCCGCTCACCGTCGAGGACGCCGACCTCCTCGTCTCCGCCGCCCGGGACGCGGCCGAGGCCGCCGGGGCCACCGTCAGCATCACCGTCCTCGACGCCGGAGGCCACCTGCTCGCCTTCCGCCGCGACGACCGCGCCGTGCTGATCTCCGGCGAGACCAGCACCCGCAAGGCCTACACGGCCCTCCAACTGGACTCCCCGACCGCCGGTCTCGCCGACGCCGTCCGGCCCGACGGGCCCTTCCACACCCTGCCCACCGCCCTCGACCGGCCGCTGCTGTTCATCGCGGGCGGGCTGCCCGTCCACCGCGACGGCCGCATCATCGGCGCCCTCGGCGTCGGCGGGGCCAGCCCCGAACAGGACCACGGCTTCGCCGCCGCCGCACTCGAGGCGCTCGCCGCGGCGGCCTGACCGCTCCCGGGTCGCGTGCCCGTGTCCCCCGTGCCACGTTGGTACGGGGGACACGGGTGCATGATGCGGCAGTCCAGGCGGATCAGGAGAGGCCACGTCATCACGACGGCCACCGCCGCCGTGCTGGTCGGCCTTGCCGTGCCGGGCTGCACCGCGGCGGCCCCCGGCGACGCCCGCAACACCTCCGCCGCCTCCACCGGCCCGACCCCCGCCGCCCCCGCGCCGACCGGTACGGCCACTCCCTCGCCGGACCCGGCCGCCCCGCTGTCCACCGCCCCGCAGACCATCCCGGCCGTACGGGAGCACACCCCCGCCCGCGGCCCCGGCTGGCGGCCCGCCGCCGGCGCGCGGGTCGTCGTACCGCCGGGTGACAGCGCGAAGCTCTCCGACGAGGGCCGGCTGCTGGCCGGCGAACTGCACCTCGGCTTCACCGACACTGCCGCCGCCCGCACCGGCGACGTCGAACTGGCCCTCGCCGCGCCGGACTCCGGGCCGCCCGAGTCGTACACCCTCACCGTCCAGGGCGGCCGCGTCCGCATCACCGGACCCGACGAGGCCGGGGTCTTCTACGGCACCCGCACCCTCAAACAGGAGGTGAAGACGGCCGCTTCGGCCCCCGAGGGCACCGTCCGCGACGCCCCGGCCAAGCCGCAGCGCGGCCTGAACCTCGACATCGCCCGCAAGAACTTCACCGCCGGCTGGATCGAGGACCGGCTGCGCGAGATGGCCGACATCAAGCTCAACCAGCTCGGCCTGCACTTCTCCGACGACCAGGCCTTCCGGATCCAGTCCGACACCCACCCAGAGATCGTCTCCACCCCCCACCTCACCAAGGCCGAGGTCCGGCGGATCACCGCGCTCGCCGCCCGCCTGCACATCACCGTCGTCCCCGAGCTCGACTCGCCCGGCCACCTCGGCGCGGTCCTGCGCGCCCACCCGGACCTGCAACTGCGTGACGTCCAAGGGCGGGCGGTCAAGGGTGCGGTCGACATCTCGAACCCGGCCGCCGCCCGGCTCGTCGACGCACTGCTGCGCGAGTACCTGCCGTTGTTCCCCGGCCCGACCTGGCACCTGGGCGCCGACGAGTACCAGGCCCTGGTCTACCGCGACCCGCAGGCCTCCTTCCCGCAGCTCGCCCGCGCCGCGCGGCAGCGGTACGGGCCCTCCGCGCGGGTACGGGACCTCGCGACGGGCTGGCTGAACGACCGGGCGGCCGTCGTGCGGCCGGCGGGCCGGGTGCCCAAGGCGTGGAACGACGGGCTCTTCGCCGGGGGAGTCGTACGGCCCGCCGCCGACCTGCAGGTCGAGTACTGGACCGGCCGGGAGCTCGGGGCCCGGCCGCCCGTGCAGTACCTGGACGAGGGCCGCAAGGTGGTCAACCTCAACGACGAGTACCTGTACTACGTGCTCGGCCAGCCCAACCAGTTCACCTACCCGACCGGACGGCGGATCTACGAGCAGTGGACCCCGCTCGTGCTGCGCGGGACGACCCCCGTCCCCGCCCGCTACGCCCCGCAGGTCCTCGGCGCACGCCTCGCCGTCTGGTGCGACCTGGCCGGCGCCCAGACGCAGGACCAGGTGGCCGCCGGAATCCGGCTGCCGCTCGCCGCGCTGTCACAGAAGGTCTGGGACGCCCGGACGCCCCAGCGGTCCTGGGCCGCCTTCCAGGCCCTGGCGAACCGGTTGTGAGCCGTCCGCTACGGGCGGCTCACCTGCTCCCGGCGCTGCCAGCGGCGCCGCGCCCAGCCGCCGACCAGCGGCAGCGCCGTGACCACGGTCAGGGTCCAGGCGGCGGCGAAGCCCCAGATCAGCGGCTGGGACACGGTCACGGAGGCGGCGACCAGCAGGGCCACGGTCAGCGCGGCCAGCGCGGAGGCGGCCATCACGCGGTGGCGCAGGTGGGTGAAGCGCATGATCCGGTCGAGGGAGCGGTCGTGCTTGAGATGGTCCTCGATCGCAGAGAGGGCTCGCCGCTCGCGGTCGGAGAGTCCGGCTCCGTCCATCACGACCTCCACCGGCTGCTGTCGACGGGCGCGTACCGCAGCCGCTGACCTGGGGATACCCGCCCTGGCGCGGGCCAATCCCGGCAGCCCGCGCAAGCCTGCGCAGGGCGCCGCGCAGGCCCCCGCCCGGGGAATCCGGGCAGGGGCCTGCGTCGCGGCGGTGGCTACCAGATGGCGTCGACCCACTCCGGGTGGTCGATGAAGGGGTTCCGGTTGTGCTGGTAGGTGTCGTAGATGACCTGGTTGCGGCGCTGCTCGAAGGCGTCCGGCGGGTCCTGCCGGTTCCACTGCTTGAGCACGCTGATCCGGCCGAACAGCGGAGCGGTGCCGTTGTCGACCTTGTCGTCCATCTCCAGGTCGGCGAAGCCGTCGCCGCCGTCGTAGCGGACCGCCATGTACAGCAGCATCCGCGCCACGTCGCCCTTGACCGCGTCGCGCGGCTCGAAGGAGTCGGCGTCGGTGTAGCTGCCGGGGGCCTCGGCGACCGGGCTGCCGCCCATGTCGAAGTCCTTGTTGCCGCGGGTGCTGTTGACCGTGACGTCCTCGGGGCGCAGGTGGTGCAGGTCCGTGCCCGGGCCGGTGACGGTGCCGAAGTCGCCGTGGCTCTTGGCCCAGACGTGCTCGCGGTTCCAGTCGTTGGCACCGCCGCCGTTGCTCGACTTGGACTGGGAGCGGCCGGAGTAGACCAGGATGACGTTGTTCGGGTTGTTCGGGTCCTGGTCGGTGACCTTCAGCGCGTTCCACACGCCGTCGTAGGTCACCTTGGACTGGTTCTTGATGATGGAGTGCAGCGCGGTCTTCAGTTCGGCGCCGGTCTTGCCCTCGGCGGCCGCGTAGTACGCGTCGACGGAGACGGCCGTGGAGCCCGTGACTGCGGCCGCACCGGCGCGCGGGGCCTGCCCGGAGGACGTCCCGGCCGAGGCGGCGGCCGGGAGGACGAGCAGGGCCCCGGCGGCGAGGCCTATGGCCCAGGGGGTTCTGCGGGAGATCTTCATGATGTGGGGGACCTCTTCACACGCACCGCTCCCGCCATGGCAGTTGGCGGGACGTCAGGTGGCAGAGCAGAGGGTCGCATTGTCATGTGCCCTACAGGTAAACGCAACGTGTGCGGAGCTGGGACTTTCACTCTGGGCCGAACATGCGGAATCCCCCGATCAGGTGAGGGATCGCCCCCGGTCTTGGCAGGACGCGACGGCGCGGGCAGGGTGGCCGGAGCCCGGAGCCCGGAGCCCGGAGCCCGGAGCCCGGAGCCCGGAGCCCGGAGCCCGGAGCCCGGAGCCCGGTGTCCGCGGCCACGCGGAGGACGTGCGGCCGGGCCGCTTCGGGACCATGACCGTGAAGACCCTTACCGGGAGCAGCCCATGGCAGTGAAGATCCTCATCGTGACCGGCGACGCGGCGGAGTCGCTGGAGGTCCTCTACCCGTACCAGCGCCTGCGCGAGGAGGGGTACGAGGTGCACGTCGCGGCTCCCGCGGTGAAGCGGCTGCGGTTCGTGGTGCACGACTTCGAGGAGGGCTTCGACACCTACACGGAGAAGCCCGGCTACACCTGGCCCGCCGACGTGGCCTTCGCCGACGTGGACCCGGAGGAGTACGCGGCCGTCGTCGTCCCGGGCGGCAGGGCCCCCGAGTACCTGCGCAACGACCCCGAGGTGCAGCGGATCCTGGCCGCCTTCACCTCCTCCGACAAGCCGGTCGCCCAGATCTGCCACGGCCCGCTGATCACCGCCGCGGCCGCGAAGCTGGAGGGCCGGCGGGTGACCGCGTACCCGGCCCTGGAGCCGGACATGAAGGTGGCGGGGGCGGCCTTCGAGGATTCCGAGGCCGTGGTCGACGGCACCCTGGTCTCGGCCCGGGCCTGGCCCGACCACCCGGCCTGGATGCGTGAGTTCCTCAAGGTGCTGGCGGACAAGGCGCCGGCGACCTGACCCGGGCGCGGCAAGGGGGTTCCGGTTCCCGGTTCGCCCTTGCCGCTGCCCGGGGCGTCGTCAGCTGCTCGCGGAGGTGACCTGCGGGGCGGGCTCGTGCTTGAAGTTGGCCTGGCCGAAGTTCTTCTTCACGGCCGCGTCCCAGGAGCCGTCCTGGACCATCTTCTTGAGGGCGGCATTGATCTTGGCGTGCAGATCCTTGTTGCCCTTCTTGATGCCGATGCCGTAGCTCTCGTTGCTGAGGCTCAGCCCGACGAGCCGGAACTTGCCCGTGTTGCCCTTCTGGGCGGCGTACCCGGCCAGGATCGCGTTGTCCGTGGTCATGGCGTCGACGAGGCCGTCCTGGAGGGCGATCACGCACTCCGAGTAGCTGTCGAGCTCCAGCAGGCTGGCCTTCGGCGCCAGGTTCTGCTTGATGTTCTGCGCCGAGGTGGAGCCGGTGACCGAGCAGAGCTTCTTGTTGTTGAGGTCCTCGGCCTTGGTGATCGTGGCGTCGTCGGCGCGGACGAGCAGATCCTGGTGGGCCGTGAAGTACGGGCCCGCGAAGTCGACCTTCTCCCGGCGCTTGTCGTTGATCGAGTAGCTCGCGGCGACGAACTTGACCTCGTTGTACTGGAGCAGCAGCTCGCGGTCGGAGCTGTCGACCCGCTTGAACTCGATCTGCTCCGGCTTGTAGCCGAGCTCCTTGGCGATGTACGTGGAGACGTCCACGTCGAAGCCGGAGAAGGTGCCGCCGGCCTCGCGCACGCCGACACCGGGCTGATCGAACTTGATGCCGATGGAGAGGGTCCCCTTGGGTCCTTCGTCGCCGCCGCAGCCGGTGGCGGTCAGGGCGAGGCCGATCACAGCGGCCATCGCACCAGCCTTGGGGACCTTCATTTTGCAACTCTTTCCTCGGGGACGCGGGACGCGGAGCGGGATCGCCGGTGCGCGTGGAACCGCGGGGTACGTGAAAGCGTCAAGACGCGTGTACGAGGAAGCTAGGAATGCCGCCGCCGCGGTGTCACTGGATCTGAGCAAAACTTGAGGTAACGATCCGGCTCGACCGGCGTTTCTCCGGCGATTACGGCTTCGAACGGGATAAAGGGGGACGTCCGCGGTGACGGGTTCGGTACGGGTCGACGGAAATGCGCTGTTCTTGGGTGAAGGGGTGCAGATCCGGTTCATCCGGACATTGCGCCTGCCGGAATCCGGCACCCACACCCTGCCCCCGGGCCTGGGGGAGTTCCCCCTGCGCCGGGTCGAGGACTACCCGGACACCGTGCCGCCCGAGTGGCTGGCCAAGGGCGGGGTGATGCTCCCGGTGTACCTGCGCGAGGCGATGTGGCTGAGCTTCGGCCGCAGCAGCGAGCCCGCCGCGCTCCAGGTCGGCGTCGGCAAGGTGTGCGCCGTCTCCGGCAAGCCGTGGACCGGCCGCCTGGCGCGCGGTCCGCGGAACGGTCCGCAGAACTACGTGGTCCTGCCGCGCCAGCCCTGGCTGGACGGGATCAACTCCGGCGACGGCACCGTGCGCCAGTTCGTCGCCGTCCCGCTCGGGCTCGGCGCCACCGTCGAGGGCCAGGTCACCGGCGAGGAGACCACCGGCGGCGTGCAGCTCCAGGCGTTCCCGCTCGCCCCGGCGCCGCTGGCCCGGTGGCGGGCCGAGCAGGCCGCCGCCCGGGAGGCCCGCGCCCGGGCCGTCCCGTCCGGCCCCCTGTACGGCTCCGCCCCGGGTGGTGCACCGGGCTACGGCGCCGCTCCCGGGTTCGCCGCCCCCGTACCGCCGCCGGCGGCGAGGCCCGCGGGCGGCGCCGGTCCGGCGCCCGTCCGCGCGCCCGCGCCGGCCATGGGCCTCGGTGTCGGCGGCTCCATGCACCAGGAGGTCTACCGCGACGAGCGGCCGCTGTCCGACTGGGCCGAGGAACCCGCCGGGCGGGTCTTCGTCCACCTCGTCCCGCCGCCGGAGTGGAGCCGCATCACCGGCGAGCCCGCCCCGCCCTCGCCGGTCGACCGGGCCGCGTACACCCGGGCCGGGCTGCCCTGGTTCGACTACTACGACGAGACCGGCACCGACCTCGCGCCGACGGACACCCTCGCCTCCGTCAAGCCGGTCGGCGACTGGCTCGGCGACGACCACACGCCGTGGACGCCGCCCGCCCCGGGCCAGGTCAAACCCCTCGGAAACGCGCCGAGGCCGGGCAAGCCGGTGCAGGACGGCGACTGGTGACTCTCGTTCAAACTGGTGATCGAGTCCGGTCCGAACTGCCGCTATGATCTGCGCAGCAAGGCCGTAGCGCAGAGGTCGTCGCGCCCAAGCATCGAGCTGGAGGACGTCGGTTCGAATCCGACCGGTCTTGCGTTTTCTTCAAGTGGCTGTCGACGCCGGGCACCGGCGATGGAAACCGGTGGAGTGGTGATGACACGGCCGATACCCGTACGGTGCCCCGCGATCGAGCACCCCGACCTGCCGCTCGCCGACCCGGCCGGCCTCGACCCGCTCCTCGCCCGGCTCGCCGCGGCCGAGGAGGTCTCCGCCGACGAGACCTTCACCCTCGGCACCCTGCGCGCCGACGGCCGCGTCGACCTGTGCAAGCAGGGCCTCGGCCCGGCCGGCGCCGCCCGGGTCGCGGACGCCGCCGCCCGCTCCGCCCACGCCCGCCATCTGCTCCTCGGCACCAACTCCATCGGCGACGAGGGCGCCCGCACGCTCGCCGGCGCCCTCACCGGGGGCCACGGCCTGCACACCCTCTACCTGGGTTGCAACCGCATCGGACCCGACGGAGTCGCCGCCCTCGCGGACGCCCTCGCCGAGGACACCTCCGTCAAGGCGCTGTGGCTCAAGCGCAATCCCGTACACGAGGACGGCGCCCGCACCCTCGCCGCCCTGCTCCGGCGCAACCGCACCCTGCGCACCCTGGACCTCGTCAACACCGGCATCGGCACCGAGGGCGTACGCCTCCTGCTCGACGCCCTGCGCACCCGCGAGACCCCGCTGGAGCGGCTCTTCCTCGGCGGCAACGGGCTCACCGCGGACGACGCCCCGCTGCTCGCCGCCCTCATCCGCGAAGCCGGCGTCCGCGAGCTGTACCTGCCCGCCAACCACCTCGGCGACGAGGGCGCCGCCGTCCTGGCCGCCGCGGCGGCCGCCGACCCCGCGCACCCCGTCCGCCTCGGCCTCGGCGGCAACGGCATCGGCCCCGCCGGCGCCCGCGCCCTCGCCGACGCCCTCGGCGGCATCGAGACCCTCGACCTCGGCCGGCCGCCCTCCGAGCGCAGCCTCGGCTCCACCGGCAACTCCACCGGCGACGAGGGCGCGCACGCCCTGGCCGCCGCCCTGCCCGGCACCCCGCTGCGCCGCCTGGAACTGCGCCACACCGGACTCACCGGGCGCGGCGCGAAGTGTCTGCTCGCCGCCGTCCCCGACGGCACCCCGCTGGAGTACGTCGGCCTCGGCCCCGGCCTGCCCCGCAAGGTCAAGCGGTCCTTCACCGCCCGCCTGCGGCCCGCCCGGCCCGCCCACCCCGACCTCGGCGCGATCACGAGCGTGTACCGGTGAGCGCCCGCGGCACGCACCCCGAACCGGCGCGGCTGCCCGGCGGCTTCCTCCAGGAGGACGCCTCGTCCTGGCAGCGGATCCGCCGCCACGCCGTACCCGGCTGGATGATCGAGCGGGCCACCGCACACCGGCTGGCCGGCGAGTGGGAGGCGGCCTGCGCGGCCGCCGCCGTGGACGTCACCTTCACCCTGTCCGAGCTCGCCTCCCGTCACGGGACCCCCGTCGCCGAGGCCGTCGAGGACGACCTGCGCCACCTCGCCCCCGACCTGGTGCGCTGGCACCTGCCCCGCACCCTGGGCGGCCGCACCACGCTCAAGCCGGGCGTGCGCGTCCTGCTCGCCCGCTACGGAGAGGGCCCGGACGCACCCGTCCTGTCGGCCACCACCGGACCGATGGTCGACGGTCCGCAGCGGCTGGGCCTGCACTGCGAGCTCCGCCAGGGCCAGGAGAGCGACGACCACTACACCTTCTCGGACAGCTTCCGGTTCGAGAACTGGATCGCGGCCCGCCCGCTGTGGGACGGCCGGCACACCGGCGAGCTGCGCGACCGCCTCACGGCCGGCGCCGCCCGGCTGCCGTTCTTCGCGCCCGACGGCACGCCGCTGACCGAGGACGAGCTGCCGGCCGCCGGTCCGGGCACCGCCGACCCCGCCGCGCACGCGGAGTGGGTCGCCCTGCTCTGCGCACGCGGGGAGTTCGCCGAGGCCTACGAGGCCGCCGGAATCGAGCGCGACCTGACCGTACCCGAGGCCTCCACGGTGTACGGCCGCCCGCCGGAGCCGGGGGCGCTGACCAAGAGCCGCCTGCTCGACCTCACCCGCCTGGAGGCGGAGGTCCGGCGCCTGCAGGCGGCCGGCGAGGGCGACCGGTTCCGCATCCCGCTGTCCTGGAACGGCAACCTCGCGGCCGAGCCGACCGGATCCCGCGGCCTGAAGGTGTCCCTCCTCGGGCGGCAGGAGGCCCCGGCGGTGCCCCGGCTGCCGCTGTTCGCCTGGAGCCGGCTGCCCGACCTCGACCTCGTCCGCACCGGCCGGATCACCCCGGCGGAGCTCCACCCGCTGGTCGCCGCCGCCCTGTTCCCCGAGGCCGGCCCCGCCGCCGGCCCGCCCGCCCCGGCCCTGCCCGAGGCCGTACGGGTGCGCTGCCGCGGCGAGTGGCACGAGGTCCGCTCGCAGGGCGGCGTACTGGACCTGCTGCGGCACAGCGCCGAGGAGCAGCAGCGCGAGCGCGCCATGCGGGCCTTCGGCGGCGCGATCGCCGGCTGCTTCGCCGTCCAGCACGACTGGACCACCGGCAAGGGGCGGCTGCCGCGCGCCCTGAAGGTGGAACGGCGCGAGCTGTTCCTGCGCGCCCAGCACGGCGACACCCCGGGCGTCACGGCCCTGCTGGACGCCGGCACGGACCCCCGGGTCCGCGACGGCCGCGGCTACACGCTGCTGCACGTGCTGAACCTCCTGGACCACGAGGAGCTGCTGCCGCGGCTGCTCGCGGCCGGCCTGGACCGGGAGGCCCGCTCCGTCCTCGGCGGCCTGACCCCGCTCCAGGTCGCCGTCCAGTACGGCGGCTCCGCCGACCTGGTCAAGGCGCTCCTCGAAGCCGGCTGCCGCATCGACGTCACCGACGAGGCGGAACTCTCCCTGGCCCAGCTGATCCGCCGCTACCAGCGCACCGACCTCGCCTTCCTGCGCAAGCGGGTCGAGGAGGAGTTCCCCGACATCGGCGCCGAGTGGTTCGACGAGTGGATGGAGTTCCGCGAGGAGGACGAAGAAGACGAGGACAAGGGCGAGGACGAGGACGCATGAGCCACCAGCCGCCGGCCCTGGCCGCCGCCGACGCCCTCGGCGCCCGGCTGCGCGCCACCCGTACCGAACCCGCGGCCAACCCCCAGCTCCAGGCCCTGGCCCTGGCCGTGACGGCCAACCAGCCCGTCCTGCTGTGGGGCGAGCCCGGCATCGGCAAGTCCGCCGGCATGCAGCAGCTCGCCGACGTCCTCGGCGTGGAGCTGGAGACCGTCATCGCCAGCGTCCACGAGCCCTCCGACTTCGCCGGCCTGCCCATCGTCGGCGACGACCCGGCCACCACCGGCGTGCCCATGGCCCCGCCGGACTGGGCGGTCCGCCTCGCCCGCACCGGGCACGGACTGCTGTTCTTCGACGAGCTGTCCTCCGCCCCGCCGGCCGTGCAGGCCGCCCTGCTGCGCGTGGTCCTCGAACGCCGGGTCGGCAGCCTCGAACTGCCCGAGTCCGTACGGATCGTCGCCGCGGCCAACCCGCCGTCCAGCGCCGCGGACGGCTGGCACCTCAGCCCGCCGCTGGCCAACCGGTTCGTGCACCTCGACTGGACCCACAGCCCGCGCACCGTCGCCCGCGGCATGGCCGGCACCTGGCCCGAGGTGGCCATCCCGCCGGTCGACCCCGGCCGCATCTCCGGTGCCGTCGCCCGCGCCCGCGGAGTGGTCTCCGGCTTCCTCACCGCCCGCCCGGGCCTCGTCCACCACATGCCCGCCGAGGCCGAGGGCCGCGGCCGCGCCTGGCCCTCCCCGCGCACATGGGAGATGGCGCTGCGGCTGCTGGCCACCGGGTACGCGTCCGGCGCCGACCGGGAGGCCCTGGCGGCCGCGCTCACCGGCGCCGTCGGCGAAGCCGCCGGGATCGAGCTGCTCTCGTACCTGGAGCACCTCGACCTGCCCGACCCCGACCGGGTCCTGGCCGACCCCGACGCCTTCGCCCTGCCCGAACGGGGCGACCGGCAGCTGGCGTTCCTCATCGCCGTGGTCGCAGCCGTGCAGGGCGAGCTGACCCGCCCCCGCTGGGAGGCGGGCTGGGCCGTGCTGGCCAAGGCCGTGGACGCGGGCGTGCCCGACGTGGCCGCACGCGCCGCCGCCGACCTGGCCGCGATGCGCGACCTGGACTGGCCCGTGCCCTCCGGCATCGACGCCTTCGTCGAACTGCTCCGGCTCTCCGGCGCACTGCCCGGCAGCGGCTGATCCCGGCCGTGGACCGTCCGACGGACGCAGACCGGCCCGCGGGCGCGCAGGCCCCGGCTGCCCCGGTCCAGGCAGAGGTCCGCCTGGACCGGGCCAAGCTGCTCGCCGCCCGGTACAAGGCGGCCGAAGACCGGCCGTACCTCGCCTCGGCCCTGTACGCGCTCACCGTCGTTCCCTCGGCCCGGCTCAGGACGATGGCCGTGGACCGGCACTGGCGCGTCTACGTCTCGCCCGTCTTCGTGGACGCGACGCCGGTGGCGGAGCTGGCCGGCGTGTGGATCCACGAGGTCTCCCACCTGCTGCGCGACCACCACGGCCGGGCCGAGCGGCTCCCGGCCGCCGACCAGCGCGACCCGGTCCGCGTCAACATCGCCCAGGACTGCGAGATCAACGACGACCTTCTCGCCGATGGGCTCGCGCTGCCCGAAGGCCGGATGGAACCGAGGCTCTTCGGCCTGGACACCGGCGGCCTGTTCGAGATGTACCTGCCGGCGATCCCGGCGACCCCCGACAGCCTCTGGGACTGCGGATCGGGCGCCCACGGCGTGCCCGGCCCCTGGGAGCTCGGCGGCGCCGGCCCAGCCCGCGTCAGCCCGGTCGAGGCCGAGGCGCTGCGTCGGCAGACCGCCCAGGCCATGCGTGCCCACCAGCGCAGCCGCGGCACCCTGCCGGCCGGCTGGCAGCGCTGGGCGCAGGAGGTGCTCGAACCCACCGTCGACTGGCGCACCGCCCTGTCCGGGGCGGTCCGGGAGGCCGCCGCCTGGGCGGGCGGCGCGGTCGACTACACCTACCGCCGCCCCTCGCGCCGCACCCCCGCCCTCGGCGGCCGGGTCGTGCTGCCGAGCCTGCGCCGGCCGCTGCCGCGCGTGGCGATCGTCATCGACACCTCGGGGTCGATGGGCGAGGACGACCTCGCCGCCGCCCTCGGCGAAGTGACCGGCGTCCTGCGCGAGGTCGGCGTACGCGGCAACCGGGTCGCCGTGCTGGCCTGCGACGCGGACGTGCACGCCGTGGCCCGGGTGACCAGCACCGACCAGGTGGCCCTGGCCGGCGGGGGCGGCACGGACATGCGCGTCGGCATCAGCGCCGCCCTGGCCATGCCGGACCGGCCGAACATCATCGTGGTCCTGACCGACGGCTACACGCCGTGGCCCGAGGAGTCCCCGTCCTGCCGGCTGATCGCCGCGCTGATCGGCGAGGGCGCACCGCAGCCGCCGTCGTGGGTGGAGACCGTACGCGTCGACAGCGGGCGGTGAGGGGCGGGACACGGCCGCCGGCGGGGGAGGGCGACCTGCAGGACCGGCTGCATCCCGCCGCCCGCACGCCGTAGCTGCGCCCCGTACGCCGTGCGCGCCCCTGAATGCGCCCCTGCGCCATGAGCGCCCGTCCCGTGCCGTCCGGGCCCTCCTCGCAGCCCGGCGGGGCTGCTAGCTTCGCGAATCCGGGCGGAGGGGATCGGGGGTGGCTCGGCCATGGCCAGGGCGCGTCCCTCGCCGTTCACGGCGGTCCTGCTGTTCGTCCTGACCGCGGTGGTGGTCCCGGCGGCCACCGACATCGCCCGCGACGCCGTGCCCGAGCGGCTCGCACCGTACCTCTGGCTGGCCTGGCCGGTCGCCGCCGTCTCTGCGGCGGCGGCAGCGGTACTGGAGCTGCGCCGCCGGCGGCAGGATGCCGAACCGGACCAACCGGGGAGCACCGGGCCCGCCCGGCCCGAGCGGCTGCACCATGCGATGGAGGCGCTGGCGCAGACGGTGCAGCGCCAGTGGACCGCCGAGGCCCTGCTGCGCACCGTGCACAGGCCGCGGCCGCTGCGCGTGCGCTGGTCCTCCACCGGCCGCCCCGTCGCCGCGCCCGCGGCGGCCGTCCTGGGCGACCTGGTCCCGGGCGGGCGGCCGGTGCGGCTGCGGCTGCGCGGCGGAGTGGACGACATCGTCGAGAAGTTCGTCCGCCTGCCCAAGCGGCAGCTGGTGCTGCTGGGCACCCCGGGCGCCGGCAAGACCGTACTGGCCATCCTCCTCACCCTGGGACTGCTGGAGCACCGGCGCGAGCACGGCGGTCCGGTGCCGGTGCTGCTGTCGCTGTCATCGTGGGACCCGCGCACCGAGCACCTGCACTCCTGGGTGATCCGCCGCCTGGTCCAGGACTACCCGGCCCTGGCCAACTCCGAGGTGTTCGGCGCCCGGGCCGCCTTCCGGCTGGTCACCGAGGGCCACGTCGTGCCGGTCCTCGACGGACTGGACGAGCTGCCGGTCGGGCTGCACGCCGCGGCCATCGACGCGCTGGACCGCACCGCCTCCGGCAGCCCGCTCGTCGTCACCTGCCGCAGCGACGAGTACGAGGCCGCCGTGACCGCCGGCGGCACCGTGCTGACCACTGCGGCCGTGGTGGAGCTGGAGCCCGTCGGCGTACCGGAGGTGATCGAGTTCCTGGCCGCCCGCAGCGCGGCGGCCGAGGACCGCTGGGAGCCGGTCGTTGCCCACCTGCGCGCCTGCGGCGACGGCCCGCTGGCCCGGGTGCTCTCGTCGCCGCTGATGGCGGGCCTGGCCCGGGCCGTCTACACGGTCCCGGCCAACGATCCCGCCGAACTCCTCGACAGCGGACGCTTCCCCGACCGGGCCGCCCTCGAGGAGCACCTGCTGGACGCCTTCATCCCCACCGCCTACACCCCGCACCCGCCCCCGCCCGACGCGGAGGACAGGCCGGGCGGCGACCCGCCCCTGTACCCTCCCCACCTGGCCCACCGCTGGCTGTCGTTCCTCGCCGGCGACCTGCACCTGCACCGGACCCGCGACCTGGCCTGGTGGCAGCTGCACCGGTCCTTCCCGCGGTCCGGGCGGCGCCTGGTCGGCATCGTGCTCGAACTGCTGACCGGGGTCGTCGCCGGACTGGGCCTGGCCGTCGGGCTCGACCGGTCCGTGGGCGTGATGGCCGGGGTCGTGGGCGGGTTCAGCGCGGGGCTCGTCGCCACGGCGCCGGCCCACCCGGGCTATGCCAACCTCGCCCTGCGGGGCCGGCTCCGGCTGCTCGTGCGGAAGGTGGCCCAGGGTCTGACCCTCGGCCTGCTGATGGGCGTCGGTGCGGCACTCGCCCTCGTCCTCGCGCGGGGGGCCGGTCTCGCGGTGGCGGAGGACCTGGGCCTGACCCTGGAGATCGCCTGCGTGGCGGGGGCGGGCGTCGGGGTCGCCTTCGCCGTCATGATGTGGCTGAACGCCCCCGCGGACGCCATCCGTTCGCCCAGCCCGCAGGCCGCCCTGCGCGGCGACCGCTCGATCAGCGGCGTCCGGCTCGTCGTGGAGTCCCTGGGCTCCGGTCTGCTGGCCGGACTCGCCACGGGACGGCACGGGCTCGGCATGGAGATCGGGTTCATCTGGTGCGTGGCGGCCGGCTTCGGCGGCGGGCTCACCCTGGGCGTGGCGGGCCGGTTCACGGGCCGGTTCCAGACCGGGCTGGCGGCCAGCTCCTGGGGCTGGTTCCTCATCAGCCGCAGCTGGCTGGCGCTGCGCGGCCGGCTGCCGTGGCGACTCATGCGGTTCCTCGACGACGCCCACCGCCGGGGCGTGCTCCGCCAGACCGGGGCGGTATACCAGTTCCGCCACGCCCGCCTCCAGGACCGCCTGGCCGCCGCGGGCCCCGACGGGCCGCCCCCGTGACGGGAGGCTGGCCGGGAACGTGCGGTCGGCCGGACCGCGGCGGCGGCCGCATGACAGCATGGCCGGGCAACGCCCGTTCGACGAAGGGGGAGTTCGATGAGCAGTGCGGTGGATGCGGTACGCAAGGGCCTGGCCAAGGTGGAGATCGCCCTGCGGTGGGATCCCAGCCCGGCGGGCACCCCGCCGCACGATCTGGACATCGTCGCGGCGGTGTACTCGGCCGCCGACCCGTACGGTGAGCCCGCCCAGCTCGTGCACTTCGGCAGCCGTTCCCCCGACGGCACGATCACCCTCGACCGCGACAGCCGCACCGGCCAGGGCTTCGGCTTCGACGAGGTGATGACCCTCGAACTGAACCGGATGAGGCCGGAGTCGGTGCGCGTCGTGGTGGGAGTGGTGATCCAGGACGCGGGTCCGCGGGGCGCCCGCAGGAAGACCTTCGCCGCGATAGGGGGGACCGGGGTCCGGATCCGCGAGGGCTACACCGACCTCGCGGTCAGCGACTTCGCCTCCGTCCCGGAGGCCACCGCGGCCACGGTCGCCCTGTTCACCCGCGACACCGCAGGCAGCTGGACCCTGGACCCCACCGTCCGCGGCTCCGACGCACCCCCGGAGGACTTCGTCCGCACCATGGGCACCCACCGCTGACGACCGCCCGGGGGCGCTCCACCCGCCCCTCCCGGCCCCGAGATGAAGCGACAAGCGCTCGGCTGGCCGACCCCGAACTCAGGCGCAGCACGGCTCGGCCAAGCTCAGCTCACTCCAGTGCGGTGACCGCATACGGTTCGGCGCCAGCTGCCCGGCCGGACGGGCCGTGACGCGCCGAGGCGTCGCCGGCGGAGCCTTCGCGGTGTGGTCAGGTCGCGGGCGGGGCCCGTGCGGGCCGGGCGGCGCTCAGCCCCGTCGCGCGGGTTGAGCGCCGCCCGGTCCGGGTGGCGCGCTGCCGCCGTCCCCACGAGGCAGCGCGGGCGGGTCGCCGTCAGGTCATCGGTGACGGCGGCCCGCCGGTTCAGGGGGCCGGTGCCGGGCCGGCGGAGGCCGGATCGGGTGCCAGGCCCAGGCCGGGCAGCAGGGCCGTTTCGACGAACCGGACCAGGTAGTCCGCGTCGGCGTACTGGCCCTCCAGTACGGGCCGGATCCGCAGGACGCCCATGAGCTGGGCCGGGAGGAACTCCACCGCCGGGTGGTCCGCGGCGATCTCCCCGCGCTCCACGGCCCGCGCCACCATCGCGTCGAACGCCGCGAGCTCCGGCTCGACCAGCGCCTCGCGCAGGGCCGCCTGGAGCTTCTCGTCGTTGAGCACCGCATGGGCCAGCGCGGCCTCGGTGAGGCGGGTGTCGCGCCCCGAGTTGCCGGCGGCGATCCGGGCCGCCTCGCGCAGGTCGCCGGCGAGCGTGCCGGTGTCCACGGCCACGAGCGTGCCCTTGCGGTTCGCGCGCAGGGCCGCCGCGACCAGCTGTGGCTTGGTCTTCCACTGCCGGTAGAGCGTGGATTTGCCGCAGCAGGCACGGGCGGCGACGCCCTCCATGGTCAGGGCCTCGTACCCGTGCTCGCGCAGCTGCTCCAGGACGGCGTCGTAGAACTCCTGCACCCGCTCGGGGGTGATCTTGGAGCGGCGCGCGGCGGGCGGCGTCGACGTCATGGTGTGCGGCTCTCCTCGGGGGCTCCGCGGTGGTTCGGTCCGTGAGGAAAGTGTACGGGAACGCGAGCGTATCGGTACACCCGCGTATCGATACGCGAATGTATCGATACACTTGCGTGTCGGTACGAGGGTGGCCGAGACCAGTCGCTCTGCACCGACGCTCCAACCGCGCACAGGCGGCGCCCGAGTACAGGAAGAGAGACCGGGGGAATGACCTCCCACAGCACACCTGCCGGGCCGGCGGGCGGCCCGGACACGAGGGCCGGGCAGCGCCGCCGCCTCATACGCGAGCTGCTGCTCGTCGCGGGCCTGTTCGCCGTCTACAAGGCGGGCCGGCTGCTCTCCACGGACCGCACCGACGAGGCGTTCCGCAACGCCGGCCGGATCTGGGACGCCGAACGCCTTCTGCACCTGCCCGGCGAGGGCGCCGTGCAGCGGCTGCTGCTGCCGGGGACGGGCCCGGGCGCGGGTGCGGGCGGCGGCGCGGGGGAGGTCCTGGTCCACGCCGCGAACACGTACTACGCCGCCGTGCACTTCCCGGCGACCGCGCTCTTCCTCGTCTGGCTGTACCTGCGCCGGCCCGCCCACTACCTGTGGACCCGGCGCGTGCTCACCGCCGTGACCGGCGCCGCCCTCGCCCTGCACCTCGCCTTCCCACTCGCGCCGCCCCGGATGCTGGCCGCTGCGCACCTCGTGGACACCGCGCAGGTGTACGGGCCCGCCGTCTACCGGTCCGCGCCGGAGGCCGACACCCTGGCCAACCAGTTCGCCGCCATGCCCTCGCTGCACTTCGGGTGGGCCCTGATGCTGGCCCTCGGCGTGATCGCGGCCACCCGGTCCCGGTGGCGGCTCCTGTGGCTGCTGCACCCGCTGGCGACCCTGATCGTGATCGTCGGCACGGCCAACCACTACTGGCTCGACGCGGTCGCCGCCACCGTCCTGCTGGGCGCCGCACTGCTGCTCATCCGCCGTCCGAAGCCGCCCGCCCGCACCCTGGCGGTCGTACGCCACCTGCCGCAGCAGCGGCGCGCCGCGGGAGCGGAGGCCGCCGGGGCCGAGCCTGCCGCGGCCGAGCCCGCCGGGGCCGAGCCCGCCGGGGCCGAGCCCGCCGGGGCCGTGGGAGCCGGACGATGAACGCCACCGCCCTCGCCGTCGTGCTGTGCCTCGCCTCCGCCGCGGCCTATGCGGCGGCCGCGGTCGCGCAGGAACGCCTCGCCCGGGCCGCCGAGGCCCGCACCGCCCGCGCCCTGCTCGCCAGCGGCGCCTGGTGGTGGTCCGCGGGCCTGAACGCCTCCGCGGCGCTGCTGCACGCCGCCGCCCTGCGCTACGGGCCGCTGACCCTGGTCCAGCCGCTCGGCGCCCTCACGCTCGTCGCCGCGGTCCCGATGGGCGCGCGCGGCGCCGGCCGCCGGGTCGCCGCCACCGAATGGCGGGGCACCCTCGCCACGGTCCTCGGGCTCGGCCTGCTGCTGCTCCCCGCCTCCGGGCCGGCCCCCGACGACACCCTCACCCTGGCCGAGGCCCTGGCCGTGTCGGGCGCGACCGGCGCCGCCATCCTGCTGCTGACGCTGCGCCGCGACGTCCGCTCCGGGCTGCGGCACGCCACCGCGTCGGGGCTGGCCTCGGCCGTCGCCTCCGCGCTGACCCAGACGGTGGCGGTGGCCGGCGGCCGCGGCGGGTCGCTGTTCAGCGGGCGGGTCGTCACCGTGGCCCTGCTCGTCGTGGTCTTCGCCGTCGGCGGACTGCTGCTGTCGCAGCGGGCCTACCGGGGCGGTCTCGGCGCACCGCTCGCCGTGGTCAACCTGGCCAATCCGCTGGCCGCGGCCGTCATCGGCATGGTCCTGCTCGGCGAACGCCTCCAGGGCGGCGCGCCGGGGCTCCTCCTCGCCCTCGCCGGAGCCCTGGCCGCGGCCCGCGGCGTCCTGCTGCTGACCCGTACCGCCCCTGGCGCGCCGACCGCCTCTGCCGCCCCTGCCGCCGCGGCGGCCCCCTCGACGGTCACCCGTGTGGCAGCATGACCCGCATGGCTGACGGGTCGTATCTTTCGCTCTGGTCCAAGCACTCGGTGCTGTCCATCGGTTCGGTGGGCTCGGTCCTGTCCATCGGATCCGCCGGCAGCGTGCTCTCGGTCGGGTCGGCCGGTTCCGCGCTCTCCCTCGGCTCCGCCGGCTCCTGGTTGAGCACGGGCTCCCTGCTCAGCGCCCAGTCGAGGCGGTCGGTGCTGTCCTTCAAGTCCCACGGGTCCGTGCTCGCCGCCCGTTCCCACCGGCCGCCCCTGGCCGTGCTCGGCCGCTGCTCGCGCACCGCCCTCGCCGCGGCCGCCGTTGCGGCCGTCGCCGCCGCTGCGGTCACCACGGCCGGGTGTCTGCGCGCCCGCCGCAGCTGAGAACCGTTGCGGCCGCTTCCGCGTCCTTCCGGGTGAGTGGACACCACGTACCACGTAACACGCACCACCCACCGAAGCGGAGTGAACAGGCATGGGGATCGTCAGCTGGATCGTCCTGGGGCTGCTCGCCGGCGCCATCGCCAAGTTCCTGCTGCCGGGCCGCGACCCCGGAGGCCTGATCGGCACCACCCTCATCGGCATCGCCGGTGCCTTCATCGGCGGCTGGCTCTCCGCGAAGTTCCTCGACAAGCCGATCGCCAACGAGTTCTACGACCCCGCGACTTGGGGTGCGGCCATCGCCGGCTCCCTCGTCCTGCTCATCGGCTACCGCATCCTGTTCGGCCACTCCCGGTCCCGGGACTGAGGGCGGCCCGGCTGGGCCGGAGCCGAAGCCCGGGCGGTGCCGGGGGCCGCTGCGCGGAGCCTTCTCCCCGCCCCGCCCTTTCTCCGTATCCCGGGCCTCCGCCCCGGCCCCCTTTCGCCTCAATCGCCGGCGGGGCTCAATCACCGGGCCCCGCGCCGGCCCCCGCCTCAATCGCCGGCGGGGCTGAGGGATCGGGGCTCCGCCCCGGACCCCGCGCCTCAAACGCCGGCGGGGCTGAAGGATCGGGGCTCCGCCCCGGCCCCCGCGCCTCAAACGCCGGCGGGGCTGAAGGATCGGGGCTCCGCCCCGGACCCCGCGCCTCAAACGCCGGCGGGGCTGGGTTTGCCC
>NZ_JBEZVK010000086.1:5638-22533 GCF_040636955.1 Streptomyces sp. NPDC032472 | reverse complement strand
CCGGGACGGGGCTGCGAGACGCTCAGTCAGGCGTACAGCCACCCGGACGGCCGTCTCGGAGGAAGCCGGCAGCGACGGGGTGGCAGATCCCGCGAAGGAGACTGTGAAGGGGCCCCAGGTCAACGGACCGGATTTCCGGACCCGAACGGGGGAGCGGGCCAGATTTCTGGCCCGCTCCCCCGCGCTCGCATCAGGCTCGGCGCGCCGTCACCTCACGTGAGCTGCCGGTCGTCCCAGAACTCCCGCTGCTCCGGGACCTGGATCCCGGCGGCTGCGACTTGCTCTTCAGTCAGGGTGATCCCCAAGACCGGGGCGTTCCCGGCGTATTGGATGGCCTGCCAGGGCCAGGTAGCCCCTTGGCACATCTGCTCCGGCCAGTCCCGCTCGGAACGCGGGCCGCGCCAGGGCACCCAGTCCATCAGCCGCAGCTCTTGGGAGCCTTCGCCGTCGGCCGGCGCCAGGCCGAACCCGTACTCCGGCCACCGCAGCCACAGGGAACTGCCGATGGGGCGCATGTCGCGGCGCTTGACGCCCGGGGCGGCGTGCGGAGAGTGCGCTTCGATCAGCAGGGCCGCCCCGTCGGAGGCGACGCGGACCGCCTCTAACGCGGTCATGAGCGCGCGGGCGGAGTCCTCCGCAGCCTCACCGGACCTGGGGGCGTGCAGCTTGTACAGCGGGCCGATCGCGATGACGTCCGGGCGGACCCGTTCCACCAGGCGCAGCAGCCACGCCCGATCGGCCGGCTGTGTCAGGTCCAATCCCCCGGGCCGGATCTCTGTGGTGAGCTGGCCCCGACCGATCTCGGCACCCTCCGCCGCGGCCGCGGCCGCCATCGTCCGCAGCCACGGACGCGCCTGCCCGGCGCTGTTCTCGGCATCGACCAGTAGCCCGCGCACCGGGGCGATCCGCGCCCGCTTCCACGGGTGCAGCCCTGCGACCGCCCGCATCAGGATCTGGCGCAGCAGCAGGGACTTGCCGCCGCCCTCGGGGCCGGTGACCATCAACCGATCCCAGCGGGCCAGCACACCGGGGATCACCCAGTCCGGGGTGTCATCCGCCTGTGCCAGAAGGTCCAGCAGGTCCAGCGGCGGCGTATCCAGCGCGGATACGCCGCGGTCGCGGACCTGCCGTGCCTCCTCCACCGCCCGCTCTGCCGCCTCGACCGCGGAACCCTCACGCCGCCCCGCCGCCAGCACCGTCCGGGTGCCGGCGGCCGCCAGCGCACGCCACCGGGATTCCTCCGCGACGATCTCGGCGTACGCCAGGGCCATGGCCGGGGACGGGACGGAGTCGTACAGCTCGTGCAGGAACACCCGGCCGCCGAGGCGCTCCAGGTCCCCGCGCCGGGTGAGCTCTGCCGTGACCGTCACCGGGTCGCAGGCCTCCGCCCCGGCCGCCCACATCGAACACATCAACTCCCACAACTCGCCGTTGCGCGGGTCATAGAAGTCCGCCCCCGACAGGGCGTCGACGAGGTCCGGAACCAGGTCCTTGACGCCCTCGTGCAAGAGCACGCCCATCACCGCATGCTCGGCTTCGCGGATCGCCTCGCGACGCTCCGGCGTCAGTTCCCCGCTCACAGCCCCGACCCCTTCGCCAAAATCGCCAACGCGGCCGCGGACAGCCCCTCACGCGGGACACCTGTCGGCCGGACCGCCGGACCCTGGGCCGGGACCGGCACAGCCGGCATCGCATCCAACTGCTTCGCCAGCGAGTACCAAGTCGCCTCGGACGCCATCCGCTGCGCCGCCAGCTCCAGCCGCGCCACCTCCACCCCACCGGCCAACATCCGACGCGCTTCCGCTTCGAACGCGCGCAGCCGAGCCGGGGCCGTCGACAAGCCGTGAGCCTCACGCCCTCGCGCCCACATCGCAGCCACCCGGACCGCCGGATCCTCCGGCGGCGGGGATGCGGCAGGCCCGCCCCGCCCCCCTGGCGCAGCCGCGTCTCTCTCTCCCTGCGGCTCCTGTGACGGGGGCGTGTCAGAGAGAGAGGAGTACTTCACAGAGTCCTTAGAGGAGGAAGCCTGATCGCCCGGATCCGGCTCAGCCGAATCCGGGGAAACCGATTCCTGGTTTCCCGATTCCTGGAAACCCGTAATCGGGCTGACCTGCGGCTTTGCGGCCCCCTTCCGGGCGCCCCGCTTGCGGTCTTCCGGATCGGACCGGCGCGACGGTTCCACGGGCCGGTTGTAGATCCGCACAACCCACTCGTGCTGACCGGTCTCCCCCGTCGTCAGCTCCCGCACGAGGTAGCCGGCCGCCTCCAGCTCGTACGACGCCGCGTACAGCGCGTCCCGACCCTCCAGACGCTGCTTCCCCTCACGCTTCGCACGCTTGACCATGTCCGGAATCGAATCGATCTCCGCCCCCGGCGGACGACGCAGCCACCGCGTGAGCAGCCCGAGCGCCCGGCACGACAGATCGTCATCGACTACTTGGTTGTCCAGCGTCGTCCACGTGACAGGCAGATCCTCGCCGCGCTCCCACCTCACCGAGCCACCCCCGCTCGGGTGGACCTGCCGTCGTGACCGGGGCCATGTGGTGCCGGGTGTACTTCTGCGCGTACGCTCATCAGTGAGCGCACCTCCTAGCGTCCAAGTGCTTAGGTGCTTCTCCTCCCGGGCGGTCCAGGCCCGGGGTGGACCTTCGAGCCCCGCCATCACGGCGGGGCTCGTTGTGTTTATGCCATGGAGCGCCTGCCGATTTCGTATCCGGCAGGCGCTGACGTGCATTTAAGTCACGGAATCTCTAACGAGCTCCCGCCTGCACTCCAACATCGGTGTTTTAGCCGATGATGTCGAGCGTAATTCGGTGGTGCAGCGGCGCTGTCGTTACGGTGACGTACAGCGTTTCCCCTTCGGGCGTTCGGGTGATATTCACGACCCGAAATCCCGGGCTACCCTCTTGCATACCGAGCGCCTCGGATGCCGCGGGGTCCATGGGCTCCGCCGTGATCCGAGCCTCCGTCCGGTCAACGTGCCAGCCGAGCCAGTCGGCCACACGGATGCCGTGCGGGGGCTGAATCGGAGGTGCCCCAACCGGGGCCAGCATCGGCGGAACGCCGTCGTACCCCTCCGGCCGAACCGCTGCTACGTCATACGGCAGTACGGTCACCTTGTGCTGCACCGGGACGCCACCGATACGACGGAGGCGGTGGCGCTCCACGATGTCGGCACCCTCCGTGAAGCCCCAGTCGGCCAGGGCGGCCGGCGCGGTCAGCTGACGGACGAGGTACGTCTCTTCTGCTGTCTCTCCCCCAGAGCCATTGGGCCGCCACGCCTCGGCGGCCGTGAGGTCCGGCGGGGCGAACGTGCCCAAGTGGGCGTCAGCCGACGGGCCTGCCGCCACTGTGGTGCCGCTACCGGGCGCCGTCCGAGTCAGCCCCAGGGCGGACAGAACGGCGTACGCGGCGGCGGCCGTCTGCTGGCTCACCTGATACTGCTCGGCCAGATCCCGGACGCTGGGCAGGCGGGCGCCGTAGGCGTATTCGCCTGCTGCGATCCCCCTCCTTATGTCCGTCACGATGGCGCTGGCGTTCATGAGCGCTCCTCCCGATCTGATGCGTCATTACAGACTATCTGTGTCAATGAGTACCGCCCCAGAACACGGCGCGTCAAGCTGCATGCAAACCATCTTGACAGTTGGCTGTCGGCTCCCTAACGTCATGTCATGTCAGCTGGAGCGGCCCCCGGTTGGAGCCAGGGGCCGCCTGTGCCGGACGCACTGGAGTGCGTCTGGCCGGGCCCGACGTTGGAGCGTCGGACGGCTGTCGGACCTGCCCATGTGTGTGGATGAGGGGACCGACTTCAGTGATGGTTGCAGACGTGGGGCGCTGGTGGCGCCCCCGGCGGGGCGCGTGCCCCGCGCCGGTGCAGACGCGGACGGCCTTACCGTCTCGGCGCTGCACCGCCGGATCGGCTGAACTCCCTGCGGCGGCGCCCGAGGCGCTGGCCCTGGGCGGGGATGAGCTGCGGGTGCGTGCCAGCCTGCGGGCGCTGGGAGTGGAGCTGTGAGCCGGGCGGGCGGGGTGCCCCCGCTGCCCCCGGGGTGGACCGCGGCGCGGCCGGCGGACTGGCTGGACCGGCTGTGGGAGTACGCGGACTTGGCGCCGGCCCCGGCGGTACGCCGGGAGCGGTCCGGTACGGCGGCCTGCGTGGGCGAGGACCCTGGGATCTTCTTCCCCCAGCCGTGGGAGACGACGTCGGGCGGGGCCGAGCCCTCGGAGGCGGAGCGGCGGGCCCTGGCGATCTGCGGCCGGTGCCCGGTGCTGGCCTGGTGCCTGGAACGGGACCTGAACGACTCCTCTACCCCCTCGAAAATCCTCGGGGTGCGGGCGGGGATGCGGCAGGCGGACCGTCGGGCGCTGCACGTGAAGCTGTTCGGCCGGCGGCCGCGGAACGGGGTGCAGCGATGAGCACTTCCGCCAGCAACCCGGCCGTGAAGGCGGCCCGTCGGGCGCGCCGTCGCCGTACCGCTGCGGCTGCTCCGGTGGCGGCCCCGGTCGCAAGGGGCACGGCCCGCGCGACGATCGCGGCCCTGACCGGGCGTCTGGGCCGCGCGCAGATCGTCACCGGGATCACCTCGGCCGCCACGGCCCTGGTGCCCGTGGACAGCAAGGGCCGCCGCTGGCTCGCCTACAACGGGTCGGCCGCCCTGACCGGGCACGGCGTGCTGTGGCTTGCCACCGGGAACCCGATGGGGGCAGAGCCGCTGATGGCGGCGGCCGTCCACTCCGTCCCGAACTGCGGCGCGTTCGTCGTCACCTGCGCTGGGGCGTACGCGGCGTGGAAGGCGGCCGGTGTCCTGCGCGGCCTCCCCGTGCTGCTGGGCCTCGCCGCCCGCCCGGCGGCCGCCCTCGGCGCCGCTTTCTGGGGGCAGGGCACTGCACCGCTGATCACGGACGTGATGGCGGCGGCCGAGCCCTGGTCCTCCATGCTCCTCCCGCTGATCGCGGCCGGGGCTCTGGCCGGCATCTGCTGGTGGGCCCTGGACTCCCGCTCCGCCGCATGGCGCGCCCCCGTGCGCTGGGCCGCCCGAATCCCCCTTGCCACGCTCGCGCTGGGCGTTGGCCTCTACGCCCCCGGAGGTGCGCTGTGACCGCCCACGAAATTGCCGCTGACGTCATCCTCGCCGCGGGGGCCGGCTTTGCCGGACCGATGACGCTGTCCGGCCTGTCCATGGTCAGCGGCGCCGTCCTGCTGTTCGGGCTGCGGGGCTCCGACACGATCAAGATCGACAACAAGAAGAAGGCGACCGGCTGGGGCATTACGTTCTCCACCCTGGCCGTGGCGGCCGGCTCCACCTTCGCGGACGCCGTCCAGGGCGTGGCCGAGGTCCCCGTGACGGTCGCTGGCGCGATGTCGGGCGGTGATCCGGGACTTGGCTGCACGGCGATCGGTGTGACGCTGTGTGCCCTCGGGCCGCGGTGGAAGAACCTGTGGTGGCCGGCTCTGTACGGCATCGCGGCCGGCGTCATCTACACGCAGGCAGGTGGCGGTTGGGCAGTCGGCCAGACCATCGGCCTCGCCATCGCGCAGAAGATCGGCTGACCCGTGAGCACCCGCGACGAGATCAAAGCGATCACGACGGGGAGCGGCGCGGTGGTGTCTGCCCTGCTGCGCGGCTCGGTCGTCCTCGCCGGTCGCATCTGCCGGTGCCTGCCCCGGCTGGCCGGCCTCGGCCCGGCGGCGTGGGCGATGGCGCGCCGCGACGCGGCAGCGACCGACGAACGGCAACAGCGCGCGTTCGAGGCAGCAGTGAAGGCGGCCCGGCGGGCGAAGCAGCCCGAACCCACGGCGGAGGAGATTCCCCGGGTGGCGCCGGTGCTCCGCCCGGCGGGCGAAGCCTTGGGCTTCATGGCGGCCGCCTCGGTCGTGGGCGTCGGCGTGCTCGGCACGGTGGTCTCCACCACGGTCCCCCGGCTGCTCGCCGTGATCCCGCAGGGGATCGGCCCGTACGTCGTCGCAGCCACTGCGGTGGGCTGGACGGCAGCGGCGCTCGCGGTTGCGCCGCCCCCGCCGGCCGAGGACGACGACCAGGAGCAGTTGGAGGGGGCGGGAGACGACCAGGAGCAGCCGGCCGTGGAATCGGCGCCGCAGGACCGGGGGGAAGCGCTGCTGTGGCACGTGCTGACGGCCCTGTCCGACGCCGAGGCCACCAAGCGGCAGGGCGTGCACCTGGACGTGCTGCTGGCTTCTGCGGTGACCCGGGGACTGCTGGCCGAGGGCACTGAGCAGACCGAGTTCCGGTCCTGGGTGGAGGCCTGCGGCCTGCCCACCATCGACAAACTCGGCATGCGAATCGAGGGCAAGCCGACGACCCGCGTCGGGGTGCGGGTGGACGCCGCGACCGAGGCCCTGGGCATGACCCCCACGGCCCTACTTGAGGCCCGCTCCCTGGCCCCCACTTGGCCGGCAGGGGAGCCCCAGGCCGAGGCCTCGGTAGTGCCCGCCGCAGCGGTCGGGGAGGAGCCCGCCGAGGCGGCCGCCAACACCCCCGCCGAGACCCTCGTTCCGGCCCCCGCCGGCCCCCTTCTGCCGGCCGTGCTGCGGCTCATTCCCGGGGGGCGGATGGACCCCGATTCGGCCCCCTCCCCGGCCCTCTCCCAGGGGCAGGTCCAAGAGGCCCGATAGACGGGCCTATCGGGGCTGTGACCTGCCCTTCTATCAGCGGCCTAACGGGCCCTGACGGCCCCCTGACGGCCCGCCCTGACGGCCCGTCTCGGCCCGATCCGCCCGCTGGCACAGGCTGGCCGGGACGGCATCATGCCGAGCTGATCTGCCCGCACAGCGCCACCTGGACGCTGCCTGTCCGCCCCCGTTGCCGTACGGCCCCGGGGGCGGGCCGGGGAGCCGCCAGACGGCCCCAGACAGACCGGAGCGCCCCTCATCGACTTGGCGGAAGACAGGGGCGCCCGGCTCCACCCCGATCAGAGATGGAGCTCCAAGCATGGCATTCCGACGGACGATCTCCCAGAGCGAGCTGCGTGAGCGGCTGTCGCCGGAGCGGCGTGAGCAGCAGGCGACCGACTACAGCTCGTCCCGCGGCGGGTGGGTGCGGCGGGACCCCGAGCCGGCCCGCGACGCGGACCGGGACAGCAGCGGCGGTCGGCTGTGGGGCCGGCGGTGAGCCGGGCGACGTCGCCGCGCTGCCACGGCCGGCGGATGCGCGAGGACCGCCACGGCGCCTACCGGTGCCCGCAGTGCGGGGCTTGGACCACCCGCCTGCACACCGCCCTCGCGGGGGGTGCGCGATGAGCGCGGATCCGGCCGAGGCCGCCTACCAGGCCGCGTTGCAGCGGCAGCAGCAGGAAGCGGCGGCCGCCGAGGCCGCGGCCGCGGCCATACGGGCCGCCCAGGAAGCGGCCGCCGCGCTGAGCGCGCAGATCACCGCTCACCTCTCCGGCGGCTGACCGACCGCCCCTTGCCGGCCCGGAAGTGCACCCGAAAGGGCGAAGCCACCGTGGCCGGACCGATCCGGCGGGCCGGGATACGTCTCCCGGCCCGCCGCCCAAATCTTTGCTTTGGAGGTACCCGTGACGACGCAGCACACGCTGCACGACCTGACCCGGCCGCCCGTGCCGCTCACTCCGGCCGGACCGGCGGACGCTCCGGTTGGGCGGGGCGGTGCTCCGGACCGACAGCCGAGGGGGGAAGATGCCGGGATGGATGACACGCTGACGGTAGGCCAGACCATGGGCCAGGGGGTGGCCGTGGCCCCGGCCGCTCCGGCCACGGCCGGGGCCACTCCGGGGCCACGGCCGGGCGCTCCGGCCGGACCGGAGGGCGCTCCGCCCGCGCCCCGCAAGGGTGGCCAGGGTCGGCCGGGGGTGGCCGGCCAGGGGGTGGCCGTGGCCCCGGCCGCCGGCCAGGGGGCCCCGGCCACGGTGGCCACCCCCGCGGCCGCCGAGCCGAGCCGGTGGGTGGGCTGGCTGCTGATGGCTGTGGCCGTGGTCGGCATGCCGCTGGTGGGCGTGATCGGGTTCGCCGCTTCGTACTCCACCCTTCAGCGGTTCGCTCTGGCCCACGGATACGGCCCGGTCCTGGCCCCCTGGTTCCCCATCGGCGTGGACGCGTCGATCATCGCCCTGTTGGCGTTCGACCTCGTGATGGTCCGGCGCCGTACGCCGTGGCCGGTCCTGCGGTTCGCGGCCCACGTGATGACGCTGTTCACGATCCTGTTCAACGCCTCGGACGGCATTAAGGGGGGCAAGGGGCTGTGGGAGGGGCTGGCGGCGGATCCGCTGTGGGCGCTCAGCCACGCGGCCATGCCCGGCCTGTTCGTCCTGGGCGTGGAGGCCGCCCGGAAACTGCTGGTGCACGCCGCCCACATTGAGGACGGTACGGCCACCGACCGGATCCCCCTGCACCGCTGGGTGCTGTCCCCCGTCCGTACGGGCCGGCTGTACCGGCGGATGCGGCTGGCCGCGGTGCGCTCGTACCCGGAGATGGTGGAGCGGGAACAGGCGCTGGAGGGGTACCGGGTGTGGCTGACTCAGGAACTGAAGGGTGACCTGTCGGAGGCGACGGAGGTGCAGCTACTGCCGATGACGATGGCGCCCCGCGGCTACACCGTGGAGGAAGCGCTCGCCCTCCCCGCGAAGTGGAAGGCCGAGGCGGAGGAACGGGACCGCGCCGAGGCGGAGCGGCAGCGTGAGGAGGCGGAGCGGAAGCGGCAGCAGGACAAGGCCGACCGGCTGCGCGCGCTGGCGGATGACGCCGACATCGAAGTGGCCACGCATGAGCAGGCCGCGCGGAAGGGCTCGGCGGCCGCGGCGGCGGAGGCGGCCCGTGCGGCCGCGGAGGCGGAGGCGGCGGCCGCGAAGGCGGCGGCGGAGCACCGGCGTACGGCGGCGGAGCGGCTCGCTGCCGCGGAGGCGGAGGCGCTGGAGTCGGCGGAGGCGGCGGCCGCCCGCCGGAAGGCGGCCGAGGACGCCGCGGGGGCGGAGCGCGCGGCCGCGGAGGCGGAGCGTCAGAAGGCGGAGAAGCTCAAGGTCTCGGCCGAGGCACAGAAGTGGCAGGCCGAGCAGGAGCGGGCCGCAGCGGACGAGGAGCGGGCCAAGGCCGACAAGGCGGCGGCCGAGGCGGACAAGGCGGCGGCCGAGAAGGCGGCGGCGGCCGCCCGGTACGAGACGTCCCTTATCGAGGCGCGGGAGCAGCAGGCCGAGGACTACGCGCGGCTGCAGCCCCGCGAGCGCAACGAGCGCCAGGTGGCCCGGATGCTCCTGGCCGCCGGGGCCGACCCCACGAGGGCGACGCGTCAGGACCAGTTGGATTTGGTCCCGCTGAGCGCAGTGATGGACGCGATCAACGTGAAGCAGTCGGCGGCCGGGGACATCCGCCGCGCGGCGGGGCTCCAGCTGGAGGGCGGCTACCGGCCGACCGCTCTGGAGACCGCGCTCGACATGGCATGGGACGCCCAGCACTGACCGAGCAGACGACAGCGGGCGCCACCCTCATCCGGGTGGCGCCCGCTGTCGTCTGCCAGGTCAGGCCCGGCCGCCCCACCACCGGCGGCGCGGCGCGGACGTCTCTTCCTCGGCCGGCGCGGCGGTCGGCGCGGCGGTTGCCGGAGTGGGCTCGGTGTGGGTCTGGCCGGGCACAGCCGGCCCGGCCGCCGGGGGGTCGATGGCCGGCCGCTGCGGGGCGGGAGTCAAGGCCGCCACCGCCCGCTGCAAGTCCGCGATGTGCTCGGCGCGCGCGGCCAGCTGCACGCGCAAGTGCTCGGCCTCGGCCTCGGCCAGGCGCTGCCCGAAATGAGCTTCGGCCAGGGCTAGCGCGTGCTCGGCACGTACCCGCTCAAGCTCGGCCCGGAGCGCGGCCGCGTCCTGGCCGTCGCCGGCGGCCGCGGCGCCGGGGCCGGCCGGGGCCGCCGCGGGGTCGGCCGGGGACGGGGCGTTGATCCGAAAGCCCGCAGCCAACAAGTCGTCCACCGGGATCACCCACCCCCGCTTGGGGTCCTCGTAGGCGCCGGGCAGGTCACCGGCTTCACGGCGGCGGCGGATCGTGGTGCGGCTGACGCCGCACGCGGCGGCGGCCTCCCGCTGGGTCAGCATCGGGCGCGTCATGTGCATATCCTCCCCGGCCGCGCCGCCCCCTCGTATCAGCACCCCCGCCGGGCCTGTCGACACTCGGCCGCGACTGCTGGGGTGTGTGGCTCGTTTGTGCTGTACAGCCCACGTATTCGCAGGTGACAGCGATCCGAATGCCTGTACGGTGGCACGCACTTGAGGCAGGAGGGGGATTTGAGCGTGGGGGGAAAGCAGGGGCAGGAGCGGTCTGGCGAGGACTCATACGGGCAGGCGGCGGGGGCACTCGGCGGGCTTGTCATCGTCTTCGGCGTGCTCGCGGCGATCAAAGACCGGTTAGGCCTTTCCTGGCCGGCCACGGTGCTGCTCACGGCCGGGGTGCTGGTGCTGCTTGGTTTTCTGGCCTGGAAAGTCCGGACGGCTCTCAAGCGGCTGTGGGCGCGTGAGTCGCAGCCCGCAGCGGTCCAGGACTCCGTACAGCCCGGTGCTGCACTGGCGGAGGTGCCGGCGCACCCTGAGCTGACCGCGGCTCTGGCCACGGCCGGCGCCATCGGCCGGGACCAGATCATCCGAGCTGATCAGGCTACGACCACCGACGTGCACACGGGTGTGCTCTATGACTTCATAATGCCCGAGGGGCGCACCCACGAGCATGTCGAAAAGCACCTCGGAGCCGTCGCGGGGAATCTCGGCGTTACCCGCCTGCACGTGCAGATGGACCGCAGCCGTGATACCGAGCGGCGGGTACGACTCCTCAAGCTGCATGAGCCGCCCTTCACTCGCGCTTTTCCGGCCCCCACCCGGCGGGAGATTGAGGCTTTCGACGGTATTCCTCTGGGTCACGACGTCACCGGAAAGCTCGCCGGAGTGCCCACGCTCGACAAAGCGTCGCTTCTCGTCGCTGGTATGACCCAGATGGGTAAGACCACCCTGGTAAACGGGCTGATTACCTGCCTGCTGATCGCGTACGGCCATTTCGAGCTGTATCTACTCGACGGCAAATTCTGCGGCCTGACCCGTTTTGAAAAGGTCGCCACCCGCTATGAGTCATCCGATTCCCCGGCTGTTTTCGAAGCTATGGTGGATGAACTGAACGGGCGGTCGGATAGTCGGTACGCGCAAATCAAGGATGCCGTCCGGAACCGGAAGCCGGTCCCGTCGTTCAAGCGAGTGATTTTCATCGTGGATGAAGCCGCCGACTTCTTTGCTCACGATGAATCCAAGGAAGGGAAAGAGGGGGCCCGGCGGATCGCAGAAAAGACGCGGTCGCTGGTCGCGAAATCCCTAGAGTCGGGAATCTCTACCGTCCTTATGACGCAGCGGCCGGCCCAGAATGCGATCCCGGTGATGGTCCGAGATCAGTTTGTGTACCGGATGTGTCTCTATGTGGCGTCCTCCGGTACGGTGAAGGTCGCCCTCGGTGACACGTATTTCGATACGGTCGCGCCGATCAATCCGGCACTTCTCGACCCTGAAATCAAGGGTCAAGCGGTCCTTTTTGCCGGTGGGCGCTCTACGCTGCTCCGGGGATTCAATTTCTCGGATGATTTCATCTGGGGCGTAGTCGATGAGGTCTACGCCGAGCGCGGGAAGGGGGCGGCCGTAAGCCAGCCGGTATCCCCGCGCAAAAAATTGATTGCGTTGATGCGCTCTCAGGGGGTTGACTTCATGATCACGCCGGATGTGGCTGCGGTCGTCGGTGTGACGGAAAGCGATGCGACGAAGAGGGGAAAGCAGGTGAGTCGCCTTTTGGGCGTTGCTCCGGTCAAGCGCTCGCTGGGCCGCGGCTATGCCCTCGCCGACCTCACGGCCGCGGAAGTGTCCGGCTCCTGACCGCCACGTCGACCGCCACACCCACCGCCGGAGCACCGCCATGGCACCGCCACGCGGTCGGTCCCGTGGCGGTGGCGTGGCGGTGGCCGGGCGGTGGGTGTGGCGGTCCGCATGGCGGTGCTGACCAGGGAAAACGCTGATAGAGGGGGGAGTCGTGAGATCTGCTGCTGCTGTAGGGGCTTTGGGTGTGGGGGCGACGGTGGCCGTCATCGTGGGCGCTTACGTCCAGGCCGCCAGCGACACGCCGGTGGGGAAGGCGCTCGGCCTGGTGGTGTCCGTGCCCGACAAATACCGGACGCTGGTCATGGACGCGGGCAGCGGGACCTGCCCCGAGGTCACCCCGAATTTGCTTGCCGCGCTGCTTCAGACAGAATCAGAATTTATTCCCAATCGCACGAGTCCGGCCGGGGCCCAGGGGATCGCGCAGTTTATGCCGTCCACGTGGGAGAGTAGTGGAATCGACGCGAATCACGACGGCCGGCGCGATGTGTGGGATCCCGAGGATGCGATACCCTCGGCGGCAAAATATCTGTGCGATATGGCCAAGGAAGTAAAAGACGTTCCCGGAGACAGGCAGAGCAATATGCTCGCCGCCTACAATGCCGGCTCGGGAGCCGTCGTCCAATATGGGGGAGTGCCGCCCTTCAAGGAAACTCAAGGGTACGTCCAGGCCATTACTGCGTTAGCGAATCAGCCGGGCGCTGGCGGCGGCTTGACCGCCCAGCAGGTTGCCGTAGCCATTAATGCCGCGGACGATCAGCTTGGGATGCCGTATTCCTGGGGCGGGGGAGATGCGACCGGTCCCACTACTGGGTCGTGCTGCTCGCCGAATGGGAGTTCCGGGGAAAGTATCGTCGGCTTTGACTGCTCGGGTCTAGTCGTCTACGCCTACGCGAAAGCCGGAATCAGTCTGCCCCGTACAGCGGCGCAGCAATACGCCGCTACCGAGCCGGTGAAGCGCGAAGAAATGCGCCCCGGGGACCTTGTCTTCTTCGGAAGCACCCCCGAGGGAATCCATCACGTCGGTATCTACGTCGGGGGAGGGCACATGATCGAAGCTCCTCGCCCCGGTACGTCCGTCCGCTATTCTCCCATCGATTCTATGCCCGACCTGTACGCCGCTGGACGCCCCATCTCTCACCATAAGAAGGAGATTTGATTCATGGCAGATTTCTTCCTGGCAGCGCCGATCGACATGTCCGATGGGTTCAAGGACTTTTTCGACACTATCGGACTCACCGGCGCGGGACTCGTGACCAAGGGCATCGCGGCCGTAATCGCAGTGATTGCGGTCCACATGCTGCTGCACCTGAATTCTGACCCCAAGACGGCTCTGCGCAAGGGCGCGATGGCGATCGGTACTCTCTTCGTCGCCGTGATCCTCGCGCTTTACGGATCGACTCTTTTCGGCACCGTGACCAAGGCGCCCGCCGCCACGTCCCCCAAGAACTGAGTGATCGGCCATGCCCGACGACCCTTGCAAGCTGCTCAAGGGGGCGGCCAAAAAGTACTGCGAGCAGGGCGGGAGCCACCCCGGGGACCGTGATTTCGCCCCCGGCGGAGGCGGACTGACCAAGGGAGCCTCCGACCACGTCAAAGACCTGGCCACCTACCTGATCGGAAAGATCGTGGGTCTCGTCGCGCCCAAGGACTCTTGGGCGCCGAAGACCGCCGACAACTGGGTGTACGCCCAGTTCTTGTGGCTCGGTCAGCACTTGGCCATTGCGATCATGCTTTGTGTGGTTGTCGTGTGCGCCCTGACGGCCTGGCAGGGCGCGCCGCGGCTGCGGCAGCTGGGCGCCTCCACGGGGTGGACGCTCGCGGCTGTGGCCGGCATGGCCGCGGTCCCAGGGGTGGTGACGCTGCTGAGTGAGGCGGTGAGCGCCGCGGTCACGGCCATGTTTGACAGCAATGGCGGGACCCTGTTTCAGGTCATCCAGGCCGACCTGGACCACGGGTCGGACTCCGGCAACCCCCTGGCGCTCATGATCATCACTGCCGCGCTGGTCGTCCTGCTTGCTTTCGCCACCCTCGTCTTCATGGCGCGCAGCCTCGGAATCCTCGTGTTCGTGTGCATGGCACCGCTGGTGCTGGCCTCGCTGGCCCGCGGGGGCGACACCTCCGCGGTGAAGGCGTGGGCGATGAGGTTGCTGGGGTTGATGTTCGCGCCATTCGCGCTGATTCTGATCAGTCCTTTTGTCGATTTCGCCAAGGGCTCTTTGGTGATGGACGCCGGGCTGCTGGTGGTCGCAGATGCCCTGATTCTGCGGATGATCTTCCACGGGGTCCCCTACGTCGGGCCCGTCATCGCGGGAGCCGCCCGAAGCTTTGTGGAGAGCTACACCACCCACCCGCTGGCTCGGGCCGTCGTCAGAGCCGGTAGCCCCGACTTCTATCAGCAGGAGAGCATTCGTACCCCGCGCACGGTGGACACCCCGGGCCGTGCCGTGCACCAAGACCGTGGGGTGTTGCTCGCTGCCTACGGAATCAGGCAGCAGCAGCGCCCGGGCCGGCTGACCGTCAAATCGGCCATCGACCGAGTCCAGCAGGACGCCCCGCGCACCCAAGCGCTCATGGCAGCCCGCCAGAAGGCGCGGGCGGCCGCGAAGAAGGCCAGTCCGCGGCCGGCCACATCTGCCGCTCAGACCGCCAGTCGGCCGGCGCGGCCGGCGCAGAGCCCCGGCCCCGGGGCATCGACCCCGCCCACCCCGTAGGAGGTGCCCGTGTACTCCCTGACCCCCGGCTACCGCATCCCGGCCATCCAGCGCGGGCTTAGCCGCACAGAGCAGCTGCTGACGAAGGTGAATGCCGGGGTCGGGGGCGCCGTCTTGCTGTCCGCGATGCTCACCCCGCCGCCGATCTGGGCGTTCGGCGCGGTGGGCGCGGCCGCGGCGCTGCTCAATTTGGCGCCGGGGCCGCGTTCGATTGCCCGGTGGGCGGCAGTCGGTGGCCGGCGCCTGTACGAGCGCACGGCGCCGGCCTCTATGGCCGGCCGGGCCGGGGCGACCGCGACGTGGACGCTGTACCCGGAGCAGGGCACCATGCAGGATCCGGCGCGCCGGGCCGCTTTTCATGAGGCGTTCGCCCGCGCCTTGGACTTTGCCGCCCAGCAGGCGCGTACCGCCGGCATTCAGGTCCATGTCACCCACGACGCCGCCGTGGGTGACTCCACCACCCACACCCAGACGATCTCGGTCCACATCCCCAAAGGCGCGGTCGGCCACCCCGCTCGTGTCCTGGACACCATCGAAGGGGAGCTTGCCTCTCTGGGGGTGCTGACCCTGGTGGAGCCGGATCCGATCCCGGACGTTCTCGAGCGCGGCTCGGGGTGGGTGTCCCTGGGCAAGGGCCACTACGCGAGCACCGCACGGATCACCGGCTGGCCCGACGAGGTCGACGGGGACCTGATGGTGCGACTGCTCCTGGGCCAGGGCGCCGACCGGTCCACGGCCGTGCTGTACCGGCCGCTGCCCGCAGGGCAGTCC
Organism: Streptomyces sp. NPDC032472; assembly: GCF_040636955.1. Classification (NCBI taxonomy): domain Bacteria; kingdom Bacillati; phylum Actinomycetota; class Actinomycetes; order Kitasatosporales; family Streptomycetaceae; genus Streptomyces; species Streptomyces sp. NPDC032472. The sequence goes on along the minus strand of NZ_JBEZVK010000086.1, from coordinate 7,186 downwards.
CGCCGGTCGGCGCGGTGGCAGCGGGCCGCCGCCGAGGCGTTCACCGTGGACAAGGTCAAGCAGGACGCCCACGAAATCGCCAGCGGCGCCACGCACGGGGCGCTGGTCCAAGGCGCGTCCCTGGTGGACATTGACGCCTATGTCACGGTGTGGGGCGACAGCCCCGAGGCCGTGACCGATGCCCGCTGGCAGGCCTGTCTTGTGGCCGACCGCCACCGCATCCGACTCGACTGGCTCGCGGGCCAGCAGCACCGGGCCCACGTGATGACCACGCCGCACGGGGTCTCTACCAGAATGGGGGCGGTCCTGTGATCCGGCTGCCCTCCACTCACGCCGCCATCACGGCGCCCCTCGTCGCCTCCGACGCCGGCTTTCCCGGCATCCCGATCGGCCGGTCCCTGCTGGACGGACGCCGCTTCCACCTGTCCCCGGTCCTCACCTCGGCCACTGTCCTGCCCTCCACCAATTCGCTCGCGCTGGGAGGTTTGGGCAGCGGCAAGTCGACGACCGGCAAGGTCCGCATTCGCCGCGAGATTCTGCACCACCAGCATCAGGCCGTGGTCGTCGACAGCTTCGGGGAGGACAGCTCGGGGGAGTGGGGGGCCCTCACCCGTTCGCTCGGCGGCCAAGTCATCCAAGCCGGCAGCTTCACCCTGAATCCGGTCTCGCCGCTGCTCCCGCCGGCGGTGCGCGAGCAGCTGGTGCGGTCGCTGATCGCTGCGGTGGAGCCCAGTGCGCTGACCCCTCAGGCCGCGCACGCTCTGCAGCACGCTCTCACCCACCCGAAAGCGACGTCCCTGGGTGGTGTGGTCGATGCCCTGGTGTACCCGGAAGACGGCAGGTGGCCCGCGGCGAGGCTGAGCGCGTGGGGGGAGGAAGCAGCGATTGCGCTGTCCCGCTACACCGAAGGCTCACTGACCGGTCTCTTCGACGGGCGGGACGCGTCCCTGCCCCCGACCGATCTGCCGATACTTTCCTTTGACTTCTCGCGCCTTGACCGCGCGAGTCCCGCGATTCCGTCCCTGATGGCGGCGGTGTCGTGCTGGGCCGAGCACCTATGGCTACCCCAGTCGACCGCCGTGCACCGCCATTTGGTCCTCGAAGAGGCGTGGCAGATCCTGCTGTCCCCGGCCACCGCCGAGCTGATTCAGCGGCTGCTGAAGAATTCGCGCAAGTCCGGGCTGTCCCTGGACGTGCTGATGCACACCCTCTCCGACCTGGGTGACGGCAGGGCCCAGGACTTGGCCCGCTTGTGCGAGGTGGCCCACGTGGGGCGCCTGAGCGCGGAAGAAGCGGCCATCGTGGGCGCGCTGCTCGGCCTGCCCGACTGGGCGATCCGCGAGATTCCCCGACTCGACCCCGGGCAGGCCGTGTGGAAGGTGGGGCCTGACTACGTCGACGTGATCGAGACCCTGCTGAGCGACGACGATACCCGGCTCACCGACACTTCAGCTCGGCGCCGCAAGGCACAGCAGACGCTGGCCGACTCGGACGTCGACGCGGACGTCGACGCGGACGTCGACGCGGACGTCGACGCGGACGTCGACG